>NZ_JBHTWX010000074.1:0-45828 GCF_042792155.1 Kitasatospora sp. NPDC056651
TCTTGAAGAGTCCACACACCTCACCAAGATCATTCGGTGGCCGTTCCAGTTCCAGCCCCGACCTGCGAGATCACGAAGTGCGGCTGGAGTACTAGGCCGGGGCGCGCGCGAGGGGTGAGGTGGGGTGCGTGCCGGGCGGGGGGCGGGTGTGGATCCGGCGTGGGCCCTGGTGTGGACGCGGCGTGGGCCCGGCGTGGGCCCGGCGTGGGCCGGGTCCACGCCGGGTCGTGGGTGTGCGCGGAGGCCGGGGCGCGCGGCTCAGCCGAGGCGCCGGCCGGGGGCGGTGCCGCCGAGGCGGGTGAGCAGCGCGGAGATCCGGCCGAGGTCATCGGCGCTCCACTGGTCGGCCGCGAAGTGCTCGGCGGCGATCTTGCGGGCGGTGTACAGCATCTCGGCGAGCCGTTCCCGGCCGGTCGGGGTGAGGGCGGCATAGGTGACCCGGGCGTCGCGGGCGGCGGCCTCGCGGGAGACCAGACCGATCCGCTCCAGCGGTGCGAGGCCGCGGGTCACGCCGGAGGCGGTGAGTCCGAGGGCTTCGGCGAGGTCGACCCGGCGCATCCGGCCGCCGGGGGCCTGGGAGAGGTGGAGCAGCATGGTGAAGTCGGCCAGGCTGACGCCGTGCAGGCCGCTGAGACCCGCGTCGAAGCGCTTGACCAGGGCCGCCTGGGCGCGGACCAGCCGCAGGGCGGTGTCCAGTGGGTCGGGGCCCGTGCCCGCCGTGGGCTGAGCCGGCCCGGTCGGCTCCGGGTGCTGGGGCAGTTCCGAGTGGTTTGTCATTGCCACCTCCTTGACTGCTCAAGTATACCTCGACGAAGAGCCGCCAAGGAGGTGGCGGAGGGGGAGGGGGGCGGGTCAGTGGGCGCTGTTGGCGGCGCGGCGCTGCCGCTTGCCGAGGGGCGCCTGGGAGAGGTCCTCGGCCTGGGAGCGGAGGTTCTTGTGGCCGTAGCCGCGCTCGCCCAGCCAGTCCCGCGCCGACTGCTCGGCCCGCTCGGTGGCCTCCAGGATGTCCTCCTCGGCCTCGCCCTCGTCGAGGAAGCGGAAGGTGAAGGCGGCCCGCGCGGACAGGTCGTAGCTGAGGTGGCCCTCGCGGGTGAAGGCGGCGCGCAGGACGTCGTGCTCGGGGGCGGCGGCGAGCAGTTCGGCGCGCTGTTCGTCGGTGAGGCCGTCGAAGACGCCGCGCACCATGATGCGGAAGGTTCGAGTGGTCATCCCCCGACGATAGGCAGTGCGCACTGTCGGCCGCCAACCCGATTTCCGGGGCCGGAGGATGGCGGCCCGAATCCGATGGTCGAACAGGGGCGCGGACCGGGGTGCCCGGGGGTGGCCCGGGGGTGGGGCGCCTCCGGGCGGCGGCCGTCTTCGGGGTGGGCGTGCTTCGAGTCCGTGGCGGCTCCGTCAGGTAGGGGTGAGCGCTTCGGCGAGCCGGTCGGCGTAGCCGGTGAGCAGGTCGAGTCCGGGGCCGCCCCGGGCACGCCGGAAGCCGTGCCGCCGGCCCCGGAAGGCCGCCTGGACGGCCTGGAGTTGGGCCCAGCGGCGGATCCGCTCGCGGTCCAGCTCGGCGGCCTCGGCGAAGACGTCGAGCGCCCGGAGGACGGGTTGGCGCGGGGCCGCCCCGCCGAGTGTGGTCAGCGCGTGGACCGTGAGCAGGGTGCCGCCGTCGTAGGCGCGGTCCCCGACGTACCCCTTCGGATCCACGGCCAGCCAGGGTTCGCGTTCCGCGCGCAGGACGTTGCGCGGATGGAGGTCGCCGTGGACGAGCACCTCCGGCTGGTCGCGGGCGAGTTCGCGGACGGTGGCCAGGGCGGCGGCCACGCTGCGGGCCGGCATGGTGTGGGCCAACGAGGCCGCGTCGCGGCGTAGTTGCTCCTCCCAGCCGGCGGCCCGGTCGCTGAGCCGGGGCAGGCGGGGCAGGCCGGGCAGGTCGGGTGGCGCCGGGACGCCGAGCCGGAGGCTGAGCCGCCCGGCGACCGTCAGTACTTCGTCGCCGTCCCGGACCTCCGCGAGCGTGACCGGGCTCGCCCGTTCGAGCAGCATCGCGAAGCGCTCGTCGTCCCTTTCGTACAGCCGGACGGCTCCCCGGCCCGTCCACACCGCGAAGGCGTCCGGCTCGTGCACGTTGCCCGGGTGGGGGAACGAGACCTTCAGCACGGCCGGCCGCCCCGATCCCCGCCGGACCGGGAGGACCAGGCCGACGCCACCATGGGCGGCCTCGCCGTCCGGTGCGCACCCCCAGCGCTCCAGCAGCCTGGCGGCGAGGCCGGGGAGTTCGCCGATCCAGGCCGCGCCGGGGGCGCCCTCGCGGTCGACGGTGGAGCGGACGAGCCCGTCGGGGATCTCGATCACCCGGTCTCCTCTCGATGGCGATGGCGATGGCGGCTGTCGTCGGGGCGGGTGCGGGGCGGGACGAGCCGCCACGGAGAAAACGAGACTGACGCTCGATCAGTTGCGCTCGACCGAAGCCGGGGGGACGGACACCGGCAGGGAACTGGTCGCGGAACACGGTGGAGCCTCCCTTCCGCGGCGGCCCGGGTGGCCGCCTCTCGCGGTGCCTCCAAGACTGATCGCCGACAGCCCCTTCGAGCATGTGCCGATCGGCAGGAATCCCGCACGAAGGCGACCGGGCCTCCCCTGCCGATCGGCAGGGGAGGCCCGAGGTGGTCGGGGAGGCCCGAGGCCGGGGCGGGGCCGGGCTACGCCCGGGCGGGGAGCCGGCTGCAGACCGCCCCCGCCGCCAGCGGAGCGGGCTCGGCGCCCACGGCGGCGAGGGCGAAGGCGGTGGTCAGCGCGCTGATGTCGCGGGCCTCGCGGATCAGGTAGTGGCTGCCGCCGGGGACCTCGTAGCGGGCGAGGTCCGGGACGACCCGCCGGGCGCGCAGCGCGTACTCCAGGGACTGGGCGGCGCCGGCCGAACTGTGGTCCCCGGTGCCGTGGACGATCAGCACCCGGCGCCCGGCCAGCTGCTCGACCGCGTCGCCGCTCGGCAGCCAGGGGGCGATCCCGGCCACGCCCACCACGGAGGGGTGCCCGGCGCACCAGAACGCGGCCCGCCCGCCCAGTGAGTTCCCGATCAGCACGACGGGCGCGCCCGGGTACCGCCGGGTGAGCTCGTCGAGCGCCCAGCGGGTGTCGACGGCGGTGTCGGCGTCGGCGCCGTTCCAGCCGCCGTGGCGGTAGCGCAGCAGGTGCACCGCGAGGCCGTGGGGCCGGCCGCGCTCGGTGAGCTCGGCGGCCAGGTCCCGCAATCCCAGCTCGGCGACCTTCACGGGGGCGCGCCGGCTGCGGATGAATCCGCCCGGCAGCAGCAGGACGACGCCGTTGACCGGCCCCTCGCCCGGCCACGGGGTCAGCTCTGCGGTGCGCGGACGCTGCGCTCGGAACACGCGAAATCCTTCCTGGTACGTACCGGCGGATTCTACGGTTCCGGTGGGTTCCCGCGGGTCCCGCGGTTCCGGCGCCGGGTCGCGGTGGGCCGGCAGGGGCCCAGGGCGAGCACGGCGGCTGCCGCACGGCCGGTCACGGCCACGGCCCCCGCGCGGTGCCGGGCGCGGGCAGTCGGCGAGTCGCCGACCGCCGTGCCGCCGACCGCCGTGCCGTGGTGGATGGTTGCCGGGCCCCGGAGGGCGGCCGGCGAGCTCAGCGCGAGGCCGGGAAGCGGCCCGGCCGGGGGTGCCGGACGGCAGGGGTCCGGGAGCCGGTGGCGGCGGACCGCGGCCCGGTCACTCGGCGCCCCCCGGCAGGAACCTCGCCCGGGTCTCCAGGACGAAGGCCGCGGCGACGTCCGCGTCGGGGATGAGGAATCCGACCTGCCGCCCGCCCCGCTCCAGTTCGGTGCGGGTCGTGATCCGGAGCTCGCGCTGGTCCTCGGCGGTGACCTCGTCGAGACCGCTCCACGGCAGGGTCTCGCTGTGGTGGACGTCGCCGGGGCTGATGACGAGCCCCTCGGGCACCACGGCGAGTGCCTGCCCGAACACGACGCGCCCCTCCGCCTCGAACCGTGCGCGCAGGTGTCCGGTGTGGCGCGGCATCAGGCCGGCCCGGATGGCCTCCGCCAGGCCCGGCTCGTACCGGCCCGCCAGTTTCGTGACCACGTAGGGTGTTTCGCGCCCGTACGGCTGGATGAGGACGCGGGCGAAGCGTTCGAGCATCAGGTTGCCCTGGAAGTCCGTCCGGGAGCGTATGTACTCGTAGCTCTCGATGGCGTCCCAGGGCAGGGCGGTGAAGTCGCCGCCGGCGTGGTGGAGGACGAGACCGCCCCGGTAGCGCGCCACGGCGACCAGCCCGGTGCGCGGTGGCACCGTCTTGTAGGCCCAGATGCCCGCGGCCAGGACGGCGGCCGCGATGGCGGCGCCCCACCAAGTCCAGCCGGAGGCGGCGAAGACGAGCAGGGAGGGCAGGCCCAGGCCCCACTTGGCCGTTCCGTCGCCGATCCGGCGGGTCGTCCGGTACACCCGCCGCCGTTCACCCAGGTCCGCCTTGGCCGCGACCTCGTCGCAGCGGGTGAGGCCACTCATCGCTGACTCCCCTCGGCTGTGGAGCGCGCCATTCTAGTCAGACGGCAGGACGGTCATGCCGGGCCGAATCCGAACACCGGTGCGGGAAAAGGCTGGTAACACTGTTTCTGATCGGTTACGTTGTTACCCATGAGCACGCCCTACCAGGACGCGCAGCGGATCGGCCAGGACGCCGTCCGCGCCGTGATCCTCGACCGCGCCATCTCCCTCCTCGTCGCCGAAGGCTCCGCCGCGCTGACGGTTCGCCGGATCGCCGCCGAGATCGGCTCCTCGACCAAGGTGCTGTACACGATGTTCGGCGGGAAGGAGGGGCTGCTCGACGCGCTGTACCGCGAGGGCTTCGCGCGGCTGCGCCGGGCACAGGAGCAAGTCCCGCGCGGGGACGACCCGTTGGCCCACCTGACCGAACTCGGCCGGGCCTACCGGGAGCGCGCGATCGCCGAACCCGCCTACTACCGCGTGATGTTCGAGCAGCCGGCGCCCGGATTCCGGCCCAGCGACGAGGCGTTGGCGGTGGCGGACGGCGCGTTCGGCGCCTCGGTGGCCGCCGTGGACGCCTGCATGGCGGCCGGGGTCTTCCGCCCCGGCGACGCCCGCGAGGTCTCCCATCTCTTCTGGGCGGCCACCCACGGCGCGGTGAGCCTGGAGCTGGCCGGCCACTTCGCGCCGGCCGAGGCCGGGGCGCGCTACGAGGCGCTGATGGCCGCGCTGGGGCGGGCGTTCGGCACCGGCACCCCATCACCCGACGAGAGGTCCGCACCATGAGCGCAGGCACCATCAGCACCGGCACCATGAGCGCAGGCACCACGAGCGCCACCGGCACCACCCGCCGCAACCGCTACCTGTCCGGGAACTTCGCCCCGGTGACGGAGGAGGTCACCGTCCACGACCTGCCCGTCACCGGCCGGATCCCGGCCCACCTCGACGGCCGCTACCTGCGCAACGGCCCCAACCCGCTGGGCATCGAGGACCCGGTCGCCCACCTGTGGACCCTCGGCGCGGGCATGGTGCACGGCGTCCGCATCCGGGACGGACGCGCCGAGTGGTACCGCAACCGCTGGGTCCGCTCCGGCGCGGTCGCCGACCACCTCGGCGAGCCCCGGCGCGGCACCCCCGTCGACGAGCGGCTGGACATCTCCCCGAACGTGCAGGTCGCGGGCCTCGCCGGGCGCACCTACGCGCTGATCGAGGGCGGCATCCGCCCGTACGAACTCGGCTACGAGCTGGACACGCTGGGGCCGTGCGAGCTGGGCGCCACGCCGGAGGGGTACAGCGCCAACGCCCACTCGATCCTCGACCCGCACACCGGGGAACTGCACTCGCTGGCCTTCCGGTACGGATCGGAGCAGGTCCAGCACATCGTGATGGACGCCACCGGCGCCGTGCGCCGCAGCACCCTGATCGACGTGCCCGGGAACCCTTACATGCACGACTTCGCGCTCACCGAGCGGTTCGTGCTGCTGTACGACACACCCGTGGTGTTCAGCGCGGCGCACCTGGCCACCGGCGTGCCCTTCACCTGGGACGACCGGCGGACCGCCCGGGTCGGGGTGATGCCGCGCGAGGGCGGCCCGGTGCGGTGGTTCGAACTCGCGCCGCACCTGGTCGGGCACACCCTCAACGCGTACGAGCGGACGGCGGACCGCCTGGTCGTCGACGTGGTGCGGCACCCGCCGGGCATGGACCTGCGCGACATCGGCGCGAGCCGCCCCACCCTCGACCGCTGGACGCTCGACCTGGCGGCCGGAACGGTGCGGGAGGAGCGGCTGGACGACCGGGTCCAGGAGTTCCCGCGCCTCAACCCGCGCCACAGCGGCCGCCCCTACCGCTACGGCTACACCGCCGCCGTCGAGCTCTACGCGCCGCCCGCCGGCCCCGATGACGACCGCCCCGACGCGGGCTTCAGCAACGCCCTGCTCAAGCACGACCTGGAGCGGGGGACCGTCGAGGCCCACGAGTTCGGGCGCGACGGCGCGGTGGGCGAGGCGGTGTTCGTCGCCGCCGAGTCGCCGGGGGCGGAGGACGACGGGTATCTGATGGCGTACGTCCTCGACCCGGACCGGGGCGCGACGGACCTGGTGATCCTCGCCGCCCAGGACGTCGCCGGCGAGCCCGTCGCCCGTATCCACCTGCCGGTGCGGGTGCCGCTGGGCCTGCACGGGAACTGGGTGCCGGGCGGCGAGCCGAGCCGGGGCTGAGCCGGGGCCGGGCCGGGGCTGAGCCTGGACCGAGCCGGGGCTGAAGGGCTCCGACCAGGAGGAAGGGCAGCGGCCGGTACGGGGGTCCGGCCGCGGCCCTTCCTCCTGGTCGGAGCCCGGCGGGACCAGGCCATGGCCGGGGTTTTTCCTGCTCTTTGTTCCGGATCATGGCTCGCTCTGCGACGATCCGATGATCGTCGCCCCGACGCGGTGGGCGGCGCGTCGCAGGGGAGAGACCGGCATGGCCGTGTGGCCCGAGGACAGTGTCGTCCGGGCGAGGTGGACCGCCAGCCTCGCCTGGGGCAAGGAGACCTGGATCGTGGTCTCCGGCGGAGTGCTGGGGGCCATGTTCGCGAGCATGGGGCTGGCGGTGCTGTTCGGACCGGCGAACGGGTTCGGCGGCGACAGCCTGGCGTACATGGGGATCATCAGCATCCTCGGGCTGATGCCCTGCGGGGCGGGCTTCGTCTGGGCGCTGATCCACCCCAGGGCCGGCCTCCCGGCGGTCGCCGCCGGAGGGCTGCTGGGGCTCGTGGTCTTCGTCGGCTTCGCCGGGGACGGCCTCAACGACTCCTGGAAGGCGGCGCTGGACCGGCCGTCCACGATCCGCGCCGTGGGCAGCTGGACCAGCGGGGACCTGGTGGTGCGGGTCCGGCCGGACCTGGTGGTGGCGTACCGCAGCTCCACCGGGGCCGTCATCTGGCGCTGGACCCCGCCCGGGGAGGACTCGGTCTGCGCGATGAGCCGGGGGACCGGGCCCGCCGGCCCGGCCCGGAGCGGCGCCGTCGGGCTGATCGGCCACTCCCCGCACGACAGGCCGTGCTCCGCCGTCACCGCGCTCGACCTCGCCGACGGCACGGAGGGCTGGACCGCCACCGTGGACGCGCCCGCCCGGGACGGCGACGACGCCACCCCGGACGTGGTCGCCGTGGCCGGGCAGCAGGCCCTGCTCCAGGAGCGGACCGGCTGGCACGCGGTACGGCTGGCGGACGGCCGGGACGCCTGGCGCAGCACGGCCGACCCCGGGTGCGCGCCGCTACAGGTCGCGGGCGGTCCCGGGGACGCCGTCACGGTCGCCCAGTGCGGCGACGCGGCGCCCGTGCTGCGCTCGCTGGCGCCCGCGGACGGGCGGGAACAGCGGCGGATCGACCTGCCCGCGGGCGGGCTGCGGAACCTCGCGGTGGTGTCGGTGGACCCGCTCGCGGTCTGGGTGGACGCCCAGGCCGAGCGCGGCACCCACGCGGTGCTCAGCTACGACCGGGCCGGCCGGCAGCGGGCGGCGATACCGGTCGCCGGGGAGGAGTACGACCTGGACGTGATGCTCGGCGGGCTGCACGCCTTCGACGAGTTCATCGCCCGGCCGCTGTTCGGCGGGGTGGTCGTGGGCGACCTGTTCATCGTGCCGGGGGAGAAGCCCGGCGACGTCGGCATCAGCGGCGGCAAGCACCCGAGCCGGACCGCCACCGGCCGGCTGCTGGCGTACTCGCTCGCGGACGGCGGCAAGCGGTGGACGGCGGGACTGGACGACCAGGTGACCGGCCTGGTGGTGGACGGCGGCTCGGTGTGGGCGATGACCCGGGGCCGGGTGACCAGGGTGGAGGCGGCGACCGGGCGGCAGAGCGCCGTGCTGGACGTCAACGACACCGCGTCGCTCTATCCGGTGGACCTGTCGGTGTCGGGCTCGGAGCGGTTCACGGTGGTCGCGGAGGACGGGACGCGGGACGAGCCGCCGGTGCGGGTGATGAGCTGAGCGGTGGGTGATGAGCCGGGCGCCGGGCGGGAGGGCCGGGCCCGGCAGCGGGCCCGGCAGCGGAGGATCTGAGCCTTCCGGGTGGTTGTGTCAGGCTGGTGGGGGAGCACCGCCGAGACCGGGAGACTCGTGATGGCCGAGATCAGGGTGAACGGGGTGACGCTGCACTACGAGGCCCACGGCGAGGGCCCCGGCGTCGTCCTGGTGCACGGTTCCTGGAGCGACGCGGACTCCTGGGCGCGGGTGCTGCCGGGCCTGGCCGAGTCCACCACCGCGGTCGCCTACGACCGCCGGGGGCACAGCCGCAGCGAGGACCCGCTCACCCAGGGATCGGTGCACGAGGACGCGGCCGACCTGGCCGGGCTGATCCAGGGGCTGGGCCTCGCGCCCGCCTTCGTCTACGGCGACTCCTACGGTGCGCTGGTCACGCTCCGGCTCTCCGCCGCCCGGCCCGACCTGCTGCGCGGGATCGCCGTGCACGAGCCACCGGGCACCGGCATCCTGCTGGCCGACCCGGACCTGCGTCCGATCGGTACCGACTTCGCGGACCGGATCGCGGCCGTCCGGGAGCTGCTGGAGCAGGCGGAGTCCGCCGCGGCCGCCGAACTGTACGTGGACAGCCTCGCGTTCGGCCCGGGCGCCTGGGAGCAGCTGCCCGCGCCGGTCCGGCACGCCTACATCCGCAACGCGCCCACCTACCTGGACGAGCTGCGCGACCCGGACGCCCTCGACCTGGACCTCACCGGGCTGTCCGGGTTCGACGAACCGGCCCTGCTCACCCAGAGCGACGACAGCGCGCCGATGTTCGGCGAGGTGCTGGACCTGATCGACCTCACCCTCCCCGTGGCGGAACGCCATCTGTACGAGGGTGCCGGGCACGCGCCGCACCTGTCGCAGCCGGAGGAGTGGGTGCGGGTGGTGCTGCCGCGGGCGCTGGAATGAGGCGCTGCGACTCGTAGCGGCGGGGGTGGCGGGCGGGGGGGGGGGGGGGCCCCGGGGGGGGCGCGCCCCCCCCCCGGGCGGGGGGGGGCCCCCCCCCCCCCTTCGCCGCGCGGGCGTGGGGGGTGGGGGGGGTGGCGCGGGGGGGGGGGGGTGGGGGGGGGGGGGGGGGTCGGGGGGGGGGGGGGGGGGGGGCGGGCCGTTCCGCACGGGGCTGAACGGCCCGCCGCCGGTTCAGAGTTCGGCCGCGCCCCAGCCGTCGTCGGCGAGCGGGTCCGGCTCGGGGCAGTCGACGTGCTCGTAGCCCCACAGCACCGCCTTGTGCAGCATCCACTCCGGCAACGGCGGCTGGTCGTAGCCGTCGCGGTCGACGAGCACCAGCCCGACCCGGACCTCCTCGGCCGGAGAGAACTCCAGGGTCCGTTGGCCCGGGAGGTTCTCGTACGCCACCGTCCGCCAGCCGTGGCCGGTGGCGGTCAGCGCGGCCAGCAGTTCGGCCTCGGTGACCCGGGAGTCGAGCGTCACCGGGTCGCCGTCCGGCCGGGGGAGGTCGAGTTCGCCGTGCCAGATCGGCAGGGACAGCGAGTGGAGCCGGCGGCAGCGGCAGAACACCGTCCGGACGTCGCCCCAGCCGAAGGCGTGCGGCCAGCGGGTCTGCTTGTGGACGCGCCCGCCGTCCCAGGGCTCGCCGTAGCGGGCGGCGAGTTCGGGCAGCGAGGCGCCGTAGCGCAGCTCGCCGAGGCCGCCGGTGGTGGCCAGGGTGGTGACGAGGGGGAGGAAGCCCGTCAGCCCAGACACGCCCGCACCGCCTCGATCAGCCGGTTCGCCCGGGCGTCGCCGTGGCCGATCATCCGGTTGGCGACGTAGCCGAAGCCGACGCCGAACTCGTCGTCCCCGAAGGCGAACTGGCCGCCGGCGCCGTCGTTGCCGAAGCTGCGCGCGCCGAGCAGCGGGCGGAAGGCGGGGGAGTCGAGCAGCAGGCCGGAGCCCCAGCGGGCGCCCATGTCGAAGCCCAGGAAGCCCGCGCCGGAGGAGACTTCGCGCACCGCGTCGGTGACGGTGGCGGGGGAGAGCAGCCGGGGCGAGCCGTCCAGTCCGGTGACCGCCGCCGCGTAGACGCCGGCCAGGCCGGTGGCCGAGGCGACGGCGCCCGCGCCGGGCAGCTCCATCGCGTGCAGGTCAGGGTCGTTCCAGCCGTGCGGCACGTCCAGGCCGGGGAAGGCCAGCGCGCCGTTCATGGTGACGATCCGGGTGAGCAGGTGCTCCGGGCCGGGCATCGGGCGGCGGCCCTCGGCCTCCACCAGGCGGGCCAGGGACGGGAGTTCGCTCTCCGGAAGGCCGATCCAGAGCGGCAGGCCGAGCGGCTCGGCGATCTCCTCGCGCAGGAACGCGCCCGGGGTCAGCCCGGTGATCCGGCGGATCACCTCGCCGACCGCGAAGCCGAGCACATGGCCGTGGTACTCGTACGTCGTGCCCGGCTCCCACAGTGGCCGCTGGGCCTCGATCGCCCGGATCACCGGATCCCAGGCGGCGACCTCCTCGAAGGAGAGCACCGCGTCCAGGGCCGGTATGCCGGCGCGGTGACCGAGGATCATCCGGGTGGTGATCCCCTGCTTGCCGTTCCGGGCGAACTCCGGCCAGTACCGGGCGACCGGGGCGTCCAGGTCGAGCCGGCCCCGCTCGGCCAGCAGGTGCGCGGAGATGCTCACCGCGCCCTTGGCGCAGGAGAACACCGGCACCAGGGTGTCCTGCGTCCAGGCCCGACCGGTGCGTTCGTCGGCCGTGCCGCCCCACAGCTCGACCACCTTCCGGCCGCCGGTGAACACCGTGACGGCGGCGCCCAGTTCGGGGAAGTCGGCGAAGTTGGCGGCGAAGACGTCCACGACGGCGCCGAAGCGTTCGTCGGCCCAGCCCTGGTGCTGCTGCATGGTGGTACCCCGTTCTGCCTTCGAGCTGTCCTTGAGCTGCCCTCAAGATCGACCGAACCACGCTACGGGAGCCGGGCCGCCGTGACGAGCGGATTTCCCCAGCTCGGGGCTGCTGGGGCGGGTGTGGCAGACTCGCCCGGTGGCGAGGAAGAGGGACCAGGCGGATCGCGAGGCACTGACGGCACTCTGGGAGCGGCGGTGGCCCGGGACGGAGCCCGTCGGGTGGGAGCTCGGCCGGGATGAGCGGGACGCCTGGGTGCGCTTCCACAGCCTGCCGGAGTCCAAGCGCTACCCCGACGACGAGCGTGAGTACGCGATCGTGCTGGAACGCCACAACACCGTGCTGGACGAGCTGTTCGCCGGCACCGAGGTGTACGTCATGGTCCCGAGGTGGTCGGACCGGCCGAGCGCGCCCCGGATGAACCGGGACACCAGGCACTGGCGGACCTGGCTCCGGGCCGACGACACCGATCCGGAGCTCAGCTTCTACTGCCACGTGTTCGTGGAGCGGCGGCGGTGGCAGCGGGGCGGCCTGGACCGGCTGCTGCGCCGGGTCGCCGACGACATCGAGGGCGGCGTGATCATCGCGGGCACCGGCCTGCGGCGGCTGTACCACCCGTACGACGGCGGCGCGGACGTCTACCTGGCCACGGCGGAGGAGCGCGACCGGCTGAAGGAGCGGCACGCCGAGTGGCTGTCGCCCTACCCGAGCGGCATGTGAGCGCCCGGCGCGCGGAAGGGCTTGCCGCGGCCCCGGTGCGCCCCGCAGAGTGTCCGGAGCGCGTAGGCGATCACGCGCCCCGGCGGTGCGCCTGCCGCCGCGAGCGAGGGAGCGAGCCATGGCCGTCAGTCTGAGCAAGGTCGAGCAGAGCGCACCCGCGCTGGTGAGCCTCTACAAGAAGGCCGGCGCCTCGGTGGAGCGGCGGGGGCTGAGCGGCCGTCGGCTGGCGGTGTACCTGGTGGTCGACTACTCCGGCTCGATGCGGTCCTACTACAAGGACGGCAGCGTCCAGGCGCTCGCCGACCGGGTCCTGGGCCTGTCCGCCCACCTGGACGACGACGGCAGCGTGCCGGTCGTCTTCTTCTCCACCGAGGTCGACGCCGAGGAGGAGATCGAGCTGGAACACCACGCGGGCTGGATCGACCGGATCGTCGCGGGCCTCGGCCACATGGGCAAGACCAGCTACCACCTGGCGATGGACGCGGTGGTCCGGCACTACCTCGCGAGCGGCGCCACGGACCCGGCCCTCGTCCTGTTCCAGACGGACGGCGGGCCGATCAGCAAGGCCGCGGCGGAGGCCCGCCTGTGCGAGGCGGCGAAGCTGCCGATCTTCTGGCAGTTCATCGGCTTCGGCGACCCGGACAGCCGCCAGTTCGAGTTCCTGCGCAAGCTCACCGGCCTGGCCGTCCCGCAGAAGCGGCCCGTCGACAACGCGGGCTTCGTCCACCTGGGGCGCGACCCCCGGACGGTCTCCGACGACGAGCTGTACGACCTGCTGCTCGCCGACCTCCCGGCCTGGCTGGAGGCCATCCGGGTCCAGGGCATCACGCCTCCGGGCCCGGATGGTCGGGTGCCGGCCGCTCCGGCCGCTCCGGCCGCTCCGGTCGTTTCGGCCGCTCCGACCGCTCCAGCTGTTCCGGTTGTTCCGGCCGCTCCGGTCACGAAGCAGCCGCAGCGCCGGGGGTTCAGGGCGGCCCTGACCGCGTGGCTCGGCAAGCGGGGGGCGTGAGCCCGGCACGGGCGGGCGGCCGGGGAGGACGGCGGGAGGCGGCGGGGCGGCGAGGTTCAGGAGCTGTGGTCGAACTCCCGCTGCGGCGCCGCGGCGACCTCGGGCCCGGAGGCGGCGGAACCCGCGGCGACCGGCGACGTGCGGGCGGTCGGGCGCAGCAGCACCGCGCAGGCGAGGGCGGCCACCAGCGCGAGCGAGGCGGAGACCAGTAGGCACAGCCGCATGCCGTCCAGGAAGGATCCGCCCAGCGCGCCGAGGGCCTGACCGGTGGCGGGACCGAGGTCGAGTGCCGCGACGGCGCCGAGTCCCTGCTCACGGGCGGTGTGGACGATCCCGTCGCCGAGGTCGGCCGGCACTCCGGCGTCCGCGAGGTGCCCGGGGAGCGTGTTCAGGGCGCGAGTGGTGAGCAGGGCTCCGAGAACGGCGGGGCCGAGGGCGCCGCCGACCTGGCGGACGGCGTTGTTGCCGGCCGCCGCCATCCCGGCCAGGTGGAAGGGGACGGAGGAGACCGCGGAGGCCGTCATCGGGGTGAGGACCGCGCCCATGCCGAGGCCGAGCAGTACCAGTCGCCAGGACAGGGCGGGGTAGGAGGTGTGGGCGTCGAGCCCGGTCATCGAGAGCATCGACGCCGCGACCGCCACCAGTCCGGAGGTGATCAGCACCCGCGGCGACACCCGGTGCATCAGACGGCCGACCGGGATGCTCACGACCAGCGACGTCCCGGCCACCAGCACCATCCGCAGCGCCGCCTGCATCGTGCTCAGGTGCTGCACCATGCCGAAGTACAGGCTGAGTACGAAGAAGAAGCCGATCAGACCGAGGAAGCTGACCACGGCGACCAGCGCGGTGGCGGTGAACGCGGGGCTGCGGAACAGCACCGGGTCCAGCATCGGTGCGGTGCTGCGGAGTTCGACCAGGACGAAGGCGACGGCACCGACCGCGCCGAGCGCCAGCGCGGTGACCACGGCGGGCGTGCCGAAGCCCTCCGCGCCGCCCTCGATGACGCCGTACACGAGCGCGGTGATCGCGACGGCGGCGGTGATCTGGCCGGGCCAGTCGAGCCGGCGGCCGTGCGGGGCGCGCGAGTCGGGCAGCCGGAACGCGGCGGCGACCAGTACGGCCGCGGCGACCGGGATCGGCAGCAGGAAGATCCAGCGCCACGCGACGTGATCCAGCAGCGCACCGGCGATCAGCGGGCCCGTGGCCAGCGAGGCCAGCATGGACATCGCCCAGAGGGCGATGAACCTGCCCCGCTCGCGGTGGTCGGGGACGGCGTGGCTGATCAGCGCCAGCGTGGTGGGCAGCAGAGCGGCCGCGCCGATGCCGGAGGCGGCCTGCCCGATCCACAGCGTCTCCACCGAGCCGGACATCAGCGAGACGGCGGCGCCCAGGACGCAGAACGCCAGGCCGGCCTGGAAGACCCGCTTGCGGCCGTGGACGTCGCCCCAGACGCCGGTGGTCAGGATCAGCGCGGCCATCGGCAGCACGAACGCGTCGGACACCCAGGACAGTTGGGAGGTGGACGCGCCCAGCGCGCGCTGGATCGCCGGCAGGCTCACCGACACGGTGGTGACGGGCAGGTAGGCCACGAAGACGCCCAGGCAGGCCATGACGAGCGTGGCGGCCCGTCCGGCCCGGGGTTCCGGCGTGGTTGCGGAGTTCACGGAGTCGTTCCTTCGCATGCTGTGGAGGGCGCCCCGCACGGGGCGCCGACTGTGGGGTGGGAGCGCCGACCAGCCTCCACCCTGCGGGCCGAAATCTCGCAAGCGATCCGGCCGGGCGTATCCAAACCTCCACATAGGCTCGCCCCGGTGGCATCATTTCCTCATGCCCGACGACCTGGACCGCAAAATCATCCACGCCCTCCGATGTGCGCCCCGGGTCTCCTTCCGAAGGCTCGGCGAGGTCCTCGACGTGTCCGAACAGACCGTGGCGCGCCGGTACAACGCCCTGTGCCGCAGCGGCGTGCTGCGTGTCGTCGGGACGGGCAACCCGGCCGTCCACGGCCAGGCCGAGTGGATCGCCCGGCTGCGCTGCCGGCCGGACGCCACGGGCCCGCTGGCGGGTTCCCTCGCCCGCAGGCCCGAGGTCTCCTACACCAGCGTCGCCTCCGGCGGGTCGGAGATCATCTGCGTCATCCGTTCCCCCGCGGACATCTCCCGCGACGACCTGCTGCTGCGCCACCTCCCCCGGGCGAGCGCGGTCCTGGACGTGAGCCTCGACCTGGTGCTGCACACGTTCGGCACCCCCGGCACCGCGGGCTGGACCGGACGCGAAGGCTCCCTCACGCCGGACCAGGTGCTCCGGCTGACCGCGGACCGCCCGGCCCCCGAAGGCCCGGTCCTGCCCGCCGCCGACGAGGACACCGCCCTCCTCGACGCCCTGGCGGCGGACGGCCGGGCCACCCACACCCGCCTCGCCGAGCTCACCGGCTGGTCCAAACCCCGCGTCGCCCGTCGGCTGGAGGCCCTGGAGGCCGCCGGGTCCCTCACCTACGACGTCGACGTGCTGCCCGAGCGCTTCGGCTACGAGGTCAACGCGACCCTGTGGCTCCAGGTCGGCCTGCCCCGGCTGCACCGGATCGGAGAGGAGGTCGGGGCCCACGCCGAGTGCGCCTTCGCCGGCGCGATCAGCGGACGCCACAACCTGATGGCCGTCGTCATCTGCCGGGACACCCCGGACTTCTACCGCTACCTCAGCAGCCGGCTCGCCCGCGTCGAGGGCATCAACGGCTACGAGATCAGCGTTCGGGAGCGCCGTCTCAAGCAGTCCGCCTCCCTCATCCACCAGGGCCGGCTCGTCCCTCCTGCCACCGTCTGACCCGGGGGGCCTCCCTGGCGGACAACCGGTCTTGAGTGCCCGTCGGACATGTGTTTCGGCCAGGTGAGGAGTGGTGTCCCACGGTCTAGCGGCCCTCGGGGCTGGGCAGGCTGGAGCGGAGAGCCAGTGAAAGGGCCGATGATGACCGCAGTGCACGAATCCGTCCTCGACGCGATCGGCGGGACGCCGTTGATCCGTCTCGCCCGACTCGGTGCCGGACTGCCCGCGCCGATCTACGCCAAGGCCGAGTTCCTCAACATCGGCGGCAGCGTCAAGGACCGCGCCGCGCTCGGCATGGTCCTCGCCGCCGAGCGGGACGGGCTGCTGAAGCCCGGTGGGACGATCGTCGAGGCGACCTCCGGGAACACCGGCATCGGCCTGGCGATCGTCGGGCGGCAGCGTGGTTACCGGGTGATCGCCGGAGTCGCCGACAAGTCGTCGGCCGAGAAGGCGGACATCCTGCGGGCGTACGGGGCCGAGGTGGTGCTCGCCCCGACCGCGGTGCCGCAGGAGGATCCGCGGCACCTCTTCAAGGTGTGCGAGCGCCTCGTCGAGGAGATCCCCGGCGCCTGGCTCGCCAATCAGTACGACAACCTGGCCAATCCCGATGCCCACCTCCGGACCACCGGCCCCGAGATCTGGGAGCAGACCGGCGGCCGGGTGACCCACTTCGTCGCGGGCGTCGGTACTGGCGGGACCATCACCGGTACCGGCGGCTACCTGAAGGAGGTGTCCGGCGGCGCGGTGACCGTGGTCGGCGCCGACCCGGAGGCCTCGTCCTACGGGGGCGGCGACGGCAGCCCGTGGTACGTCGAGAGCATCGGGCACTACCTCCACCCCGACACCGTCGAGGACCGCTGGCCGCAGGCGCTGCGGTCGGAGGTGATCGACTCCTACGAGTGCGTCCCGGACCGCGAGTCGCTGCTGACCGCCCGCCGGCTCTCCCGGGAGGAGGGCCTGCTCGCCGGCCCCTCCTCCGGCTCGGCCGTCGCGGCGGCGCTGCGGGTGGCGCGCACGCTCGGGCCGGACGACCTGGTGGTGGTCGTGCTGCCGGACTCGGGGCGCTCCTACCTGTCCAAGGTGCACAGCGACGCGTGGATGCGGGAGTGGGGCTTCCTGGAGGAGGGGGACGACACGCTCCGGGCGTCGCTCGACACCGCCGGTCCGCTGGTCGTGGTCGACACCGGCGCGACCGTCGGCGAGGCGCTGGAGCTGCTGCGCGGTGCGCCGAGCGGCCTCGCGCCGGCCGTCCTGCCGCGGGCGGCGCGCCCGTTCGGGGTGGCCGCGACCGAGGTGGTCGGCTCGGTGTCCCGGGAGGTGCTGACGGCGGCGCTCGCGGACGGCGCCGCCAAGCCGGACGACCCGCTGGGCGGGCTGCTCGGTCCGGCGCTGCCCACGGTCGGCGTCGGGCAGTCACCGGCCGAGGCGCGGGCGGTGCTGGGGGAGCGGCGTGCGGCCGTGCCGGTGCTGGTGGACGGGCGGGTGGCGGCTCTGGTGACGCGGGAGGCGCTGGGCTAAGTCTCGTCCGCGGGCGCCAGGATGGCGGCGACCACCCGGCCCAGGGTGCGGTCGAAGGCCTGGTCCGGATCGGCGGGCGGGCCGGCGGTGGCGAACGCCTGTGCCAGGTGCGGGAATTCGCCGCTGGCCGCCGCCTGGCCGAGGTAACCGACCAGCTCCGCCTGCCACTTGGCGCCCGCCGCGGCCGTCTGCTCGTACTGGGCGAACTGGCAGATGAAGCCGTTGAACAGGGCCATCGCCTCCATCCGGGCTCCGCCGCCGAGCCCGGATGGGGCGGTGACGGCCAGGAAGTGGTCGGTGTAGCGCAGGGCGTTGGGGCCGATGCTCGGGCGGGCCAGCACCAGCGCGGGCAGCCAGGGGTGGCGGCGGAGGATGGCGAGCTGCTGGTGGGCGAGGGCGGTGAGGTCGGCCCGCACGTCGCCGGTCGGCTCGGGTGGCAGGTGGTACTCGCCGGTGGCCGCGTCGAGCATCAGGTCGAGCAGGTGCTCCTTCTTCGGCACGTAGTTGTAGAGCGACATGGTGCCCGCGCCGAGCGCCGCCGCGACCCGGCGCATGGAGACGGCGTCCAGGCCCTCGGTGTCGGCGATCGCGATGGCCACCGCGGCGATGGAGTCGCGGCTGTGGGCCGGGCGCGGGCCGCGGCCGGTGCGCTCGGGGCGCAGCCAGATCAGCTCGGGGGCCTCGGGGGGTGTGGGCCTGCCGGGCTGCTGCGGCCGGTCGGAGCCGGTGGGGGACTTGCTGGACGGCACTGGAAGATCACCTCGCTCACCCATCTTAGATACGTACGGCGTACGTAGTACGATGGCGCCCGAGCGCGCTTCTACGTACGCTGTACCTAGAGAAGGGCAGAGCCATGTCCGACACCGCCCGAACCGACACCGTTCCGGCCGACACCGCCCGACCCGCCGCGGGCGCGGCGCCCGCCATCGAGATGGCGGGTGTGGAGAAACGCTTCGGCGCCACCGAGGCCCTGCGAGGCCTCGACCTCACCGTCCCGGCCGGCACCGTCTGCGGCCTGCTCGGCCCCAACGGCGCCGGCAAGACCACCGCCGTCCGCGTCCTCGCCACCCTGGTCGCCCCCGACCGCGGCACCGCCCGGGTCGCCGGGCACGACGTCGTCCGCGCCGCCGAGGACGTCCGGCGCGCCATCGGCCTCGCCGGGCAGCACGCCGCCGTCGACGAGGGCATCACCGGCCGGGACAACCTCCGCCTGCTCGGCCGGCTGCACCGCCTCGGCGCCCGCCGGGCCCGGGAGCGCGCCGACGAACTGCTCACCCGCTTCGACCTCGACGAGGCCGCCGACCGGCTGGTCCGCACCTACTCCGGCGGCATGCGCCGGCGCCTGGACCTCGTCGCCAGTCTGGTCACCAGTCCTCCGGTGCTCTTCCTCGACGAGCCCACCACCGGGCTCGACCCGCGCAGCCGCCAGGCGATCTGGGACACCGTCAAGGAGTTGGCGCACGGCGGCACCACCGTGCTGCTCACCACCCAGTACCTGGAGGAGGCCGACCGGCTCGCCGACGACATCGTCGTCGTCGACCACGGTGCCGCCATCGCCACCGGACCGCCGGACAGGCTCAAGGCCGCGATCGGCAGCCAGGTCTCCGTCACCCTGGCCGACCCCGGGCAACTCGCCGCCATCGCCGTGGTGTTGTCCTCGATCGCCGGCGGCGACGTCCAGGTGGACGTCGCCGATCGGACCGTCACGGTGCTGACGGCGCCGGGCGTCTCCGTCCTACTGCCCTCGCTGGTACGGGAGTTGGACGGCGCCGGGGTCGTCGCGCAGGACGTCGGGGTGCGGGCGCCCTCGCTGGACGACGTGTTCCTCGCGCTCACCGAAGGGAAGGCCGCCTGATGGTCACCGTCGCCCATGCCGCGCGCATCGCCCCGCGGCCGTCCGCCGCGGCCCGCCTGGTCTCCGACACTGGGACGTCGATGCTCCGAGTCCTGCTCAACTACCGCCACTCGCCAGGCCTGTTGGCCGCATCACTGGGCGTACCGGTGGTGATGGTGGTGGTCTTCGGGTACGTCTTCGGCAGCGCCATCCAGGTGCCGGGCGGCGGCGACTACCGGGAGTTCCTGATGCCCGGCATGTTCGCCATGGTCGCCACCAACGGCGTCATGCCCACCATGGTCGGCGCCGCCCGAGACGTCGGGCGCGGAGTCACCGACCGGCTGCGCTCGATGCCGGTCTCCCGCACCGGGCTGCTGCTCGGGCAGACCCTCGCCGACCTGCTCGTCAGCGTGGTCGTCCTGGCCCTGCTGGCCCTGGTCGGGCTCGGGGCCGGCTGGCGCGCCCGGAACGGACTCGCCGACGCGGCAGGGGCGTTCGCCCTGCTGCTGCTCTTCCGCTTCGTGATGACCTGGGTCGGCACCCTGCTCGGCCTGACCGTCGGCAAGGAGGAGGCGGCCGGACAGCTGTCCGTCGCGGTCTTCCCGCTGGCGATGGTCACCAACGCCTACGTGCCCACCGGCGGCATGCCCGGCTGGCTGCGCCTCCTCGCCGACTGGAACCCGATCAGCGCCGTCGTCCAGGCCTGCCGGGAACTGTTCGGCAACCCCTCGGCAGCCGCATCGGCCTGGCCGATGCGGCACGCCACCCTCGTCGCGCTGCTCTGGAGCGCCGCCCTGCTCGCGGCCTGCGTGCCGCTCGCCGTACGGAGGTTCGCCACCCACGGTCGGTGACCGGCCACGTCCGGCGGAATGTACTGGACACCGGGCCCGGCGCGGCCGAAGGTGGTTCGCCATGGAGTACACCCACCTCGGCCGCACCGGCCTGACCCGGAGGGCTACGACCGGTAGAGCCTTCCTCGGTCCGTGGCTCCGGTTGTGCGATCGGAGCCACGGACCGCTGGGCCGGCTTGAGGTCGTGGGCTGACTGTCCCTCCGACTGAGAGTTTCCTGGCGCCGACCTGTCTCAGGAAATCTGTTTCCCTTTCCTCTTCAAGGTCCAGGGCGAGGACGTCGAGTCGCAGGGAGGTCTCCAGGCGCCTCAACTGTTTGCAGGCTTCGTGGGCCTGGTCGAAGTCCTCGGCATCGTAGAGCGCCAGAATGTCCATGTCCCTCGGCCGTCGGCCGGAGGTCTGCAGCGCGGATCCGAAGAGATAGAACTCCATCCGCTTCGGTCGGGTCGATTGGAGCCGTGAAATAAATTCCGTGATCAGTATTTCTGCCGACGAATGGTGATTCAATTTATGGCCTATTGAGAGCGCCCATCAAGGAGCTCATGTCCAGCAGCCGAACACCGGCGTGCTCGGCATGGCGGAGTGCCGCACCGGTGGGCTTGCCGTTCGGGTTTGAGTTCAGTACCACATTCACTCCCGGGTGTCTCTCCAACGCTTTGACCAGGGCCTCCACGCTGAACTCGTACTCATACTCGACAGACAGTCGGACGTGTGGCAGTGAACCTCCCCTGAGGAGCCTCATGGAGGCTTCGCAGATCATTTCCACGCTGCGCACGTGGGAGTGCTGGATCAAAACTCGCCGCGCATAGGCCACGTTCTTGTTGAGGAACCCTTGAGGGTCTTCCTCCGTGACGGTCCAGAAGACCTCGCTCATGGTTTGGACATCGGAGCCGCGCTCCCTTGCCCGCTCCCTCGCGGTCCACAGGTAGTGCGAATCTCTCGGCACCAGGCAGATGACGTCGGCGGCGGATTCATCCAGGACCTCGTCGACAAGGGGTGGGGTGAGGTATTCCATGCCGGAAACCGGGGCGACGGTGAACGGGCTGGAATACCTTCGCTGCACGAGTAGTCGACGATCGGAGATCCGGTTCGCACGGGTGACTTCTTGGTGGTCCGAGATCTTCGGGATGAACCAGTCGGTCAGGTATCGAATATCGGTCACGCTCGCACATCCTTGAACAGTAGTTCAGCCTGCTCGGGGAACCGGGGGGCGGGGCCAGCGAGCAGCCTCCCGAGGTGCTTGTTCTCCAGTGCATCCGTATGATGTCGGAGGAGTTCGGCGATCTCGATCTCCTCATCGGCGGCCAGATCTTCATTGATTTCCACGATGGCGACGATCAGGCGATTATTGGGCACGATCTCGCGCAGGACGCATTCTGACCAAAGTGTGGCGTGCTCGTCGGACGCAACGGCCCCGTCCTCGGAATTCGGACCCATTTCCCGGAAAGCCACCCGGTTCTTCAGCAAAAGTTTCCCGACCGCCCTGCGGCTCTCGGCGCGGCTGGAGAAGCAGGGGGTGCCACCGATGAGCGAAATCGCATTCCTGCGTGCCGCCTTGGCCCTGAGCAGCACGTCTGCCGGATGACTTTCGGGATCCTTGTCGGCCTTGGTGTGGCAGCTCGGGCAAAGAAGGACCAAGTTGGACGGATCGTCGCGCAGATCCTGTGGCATTCCGGGATCGGCCCTCGGCCCGTCATCGCTGTGCGCCACTACGTGAGCGCGTTCTGCGATCGAAATCGACTTCATGCGCTTGGGGTCGGAAGGGAAGAGGGTGTTGTTGCAGATCAGACAGGTCCCTGCTGACTCAGCGAAAAGAGCTCGATCGGCGTCCTGGCCCAGACTGGGCCGTCCCGTTGAACAGACCACTGGTCGCTTCCCGTGTTCCATGGGGGTGTTCGGGCGCGGCGGGCGCAGGGGGCCGGGTGCCCCGCGCCCGCCGGGATGCCCTGGGTCAGACGAGAGCGCGGGCGCGGCGGTCCCACGTCTCTACCCGGGCCATTGCTTCGGTGAGAAGGTCGAGCGCCGAGATGATGTCCCTGCCGGGTGCTCGAAGATCACGACTCATGGTGGTGAGCCATTCCATCATCATCCGGAACAGCCGGAGGGTTTCCAGGCCCTCGCGGGAGGCACGGGACATGCCGATGAGCTGCAGGAGGAAGTCGCGGGCCTCGGTGCCCTCCCACAGCTGCGGCGCGGTTTCGAACATGTCCAGGGATGCGTGCACGGTCGAGTCGATTCCCGACATTCGCGAGGTGACGTCCGCGGCGCAGGCCTTGAGCTCGGCGGCAGGACTGTCGAGGGCGGTGGCGAAGCGCCGGGCCGTGGCGAGTGCCGCGGACGGCGGGCTGCCCTGTGCGGTGGCTCGCTTCATGTCCGGACCGAACTCTTCCGCCAGCGAGGCAATGGTGTTGACCAACTCGGTCATGGTCTCGAGGCCCTGCGTCATGAGGTCCATCTCGACCTCGACGGCGGCGAAGCGATCGAGCAGTCCCGGTCCGTCCTCCGTGGCGGCCCCCGAGTCATCCGCCGGCGCAACGTCCTCCCGCGGTCGGAGGCCGAGCAGGATCCGGGCTGGGGTGAGCGGGGCGCACCCTTCCCGGAGCCCCCGGTCCAGCGCGTCCTGCAGTTCCTTGCGGGCGTCCACCAGGCCGCTGCGGGATCGCTCGAACAGGATCGTCCTGATGGGGGAGATGTCGAAGGGGAGCCGGCCGTGCTCGCCGATGTGGATGGTCAGACGGCCGGTCGTGTGACGGAGGCCCAGTTCGTACATGACATTGGCGTTTCCGCCGGTCACATCGGCGATGACGATGTCGGACTGGAGCACGTGCCGGCAGATCTGCTCGGTGATCTCACCGGCTTGCTGGATCTGGTCGGAGCGGAGCGGCTCGATTCCGAGGGCGGCGCATGCGGGTCGGACGACCTTCTCGAAGGTTTCGAGGGAGGACTCGTACGATTCCCGGGCGGTGGTACCGACCTCGGCGTGCCGGTTCCCGATCGGCCCGATCACGAAGCAGGTCATCGGTTCCTGCGAGGCCGTCGGACCGGGCGGCTGCGGCTGGGCAGTCAGGGGCATCGCGATCACGAGAGGTCCTTCCAGTTGAGCCCGGGGAGCGGTGGCTCGCTCACCCAGGTGTTCAGGTCTTCTGCGTAGAGCGGGAGCTCCTCGATGCCCAGCGCGGAGAGCAGACCCGCGGTGGGCACCCGGTAGTGACGACCGGTGCGGATGACGGGGCAGGGAAAGGCATCGCGCCGGATCAGGCTGTACGCGGTGCCCAAACAGATGCCGAGGGCCCGGCAGGCAGTACGGACGTCGACGGCCAGGGGGAGCCCGAACAGTTCGGGGAAGGTCATCGCTCCGATCGGAACCGGAGGGGTCATCGGGCTCGCCCAGCCGAGCGCAGCGAGAGGCTGCCGACTCGCGCGCCCCGGGGGGAGCGGCATGGACGGCGGATGATGTCGTGCAGGCCGAGGTGGCCGGCGAGCTGCCCAAGCCGTGCGGCCTCGATCTCCGACCGGGAGCTGAAGCGCAGCGGGGCCGCGAGGCCGGTGGCGCGGTCCGGGGGCGTGATGACGAGCTCCCAAGGCTCGTCGATCGTCTCGGCTCCCCGGGCGTCGACGATCGCGACGACGTCCTCGTTCGGGCGCTCTTCCACCGCGCCACGAGCGAAGTCCCAGCCCCGACGGGCAGCGGCTCGGAGCAAGCGGCCGCCGACATCGGGATCGTCGGGGGAGGCCAGGGCGAGCTCTTCGACGATGCCGGTCACGAGCTCGGACTCCACGTCCCGCCGGTCCGCCCGAAGCCGGCTCGACGCCTGCCGGGCGACGCGCTGAAGCCGGGGCATGGCGAGCCAGACCACAGCCTCGACCCAGCCGGTGACATCGGCCGAGCCGATGGCCGCAGCCAGTGTGTCGTGCTGGGCCAGCGCTACGGCCTGCCGCCAGACCTCCCGGCTCAGTTCTCCGTCCACCGGCCGCTCCCAAAGGGCCGCGCGGGCCTGCGGGAGATCGATGTGGACGGTCTCGCCGCCGGCCTCGACCGGGAGCGCGGCCGGTCGCAGATGGGTGGCGGAGGTGACTCGTTCGTGGATGACATCGAAGACGCTGTTGTACTTGATCAGAGCCACGGATCGGCCTTCCGTTGAAATGGTCTCAGTAACGGTCGAGGAAGCGTCGGATCGTCGAGTGCAGGTGATCGATACCGCTCAGGAAGGTGAGCAGCTTCGGCAGGTGGGGTTGGTGGTGCCCGGGTACGGCCAGGAGGTTCCCCGAGGGGGCGGGAACGTAGAGCCAAGCCTTTTCGCTGTAGTCCTCGCGGCCGGGAACGGTGGCGTCGACCGGCTTGAAGAAGTCCGGGTGCAGGCCGGCGAAGCGGTTCCTGACCGCGGTGTCGTAGACGTGGTCGGAGAGGATCGCCACCAGGTGGGTGGTCGCCGGGCTGGCGTGATCAAGGAGAGCCTTGACCTCGCGGGAGTCGAGCAGCCGGTGGAGGTCGTTCCGGGCGGGGCCGTTCCCCTCCCCGGACACTCCCGGCGCGGCTACGTGTCCGGCGTGGAGGCTGGCCCGCATCCGGATCTGCACGTGGTTCGGCTCGGCGTTGTGGCGGGCGAGCTCCTTGTCGAGGCAGTCCAGGCCGGGGGCGATGACGAAAGGCATGAACGTGGAATCGAACCCGAGCGTCAGACCGTCGCCGGAATTGGACACGAATCGTTTGGCCGTTCGGAGATCGTCGAGCCCGGCAGCGGTGAGGGCGGCGTCGAGGAGGGGCTCCAGGTAGGCGCTGACCGGTGCGTGCACCACGCCGGGCATTCCGGTGTAGTTCTTCACGTCCAGCCCGAGCAGGGCCTGGTACGGCGGCAGGGGCCGGCTGGAGCTGCGGGGAAGGCAGGGAGGTTCGGGCAAGGAGGTCTCCTGGCGAGGGGGAGGGTGTGAGGGAATCACGGTCCGATGACCGGCCGGCGTTGGAGCGTCGGTGGGCACAAG
Source organism: Kitasatospora sp. NPDC056651 (assembly GCF_042792155.1). Lineage (NCBI taxonomy): Bacteria > Bacillati > Actinomycetota > Actinomycetes > Kitasatosporales > Streptomycetaceae > Kitasatospora > Kitasatospora sp. NPDC056651. Next base: position 25,059 of record NZ_JBHTWX010000074.1, read on the forward strand.
TCTGTGCTGGGGCGGCGACGGTCAATGGCTTGCCAAGCCCGGAAGCCCGTGTTCTGGGTCACAGGGGATCGTGGGGCGACGGAGGGTAGCAGCTGCCCGTCGGAAGCCTTGGACATTGCATCCAACAACCCTGTCCTCATGAAGTGTTGGGTCCGGGAGTCTCTAATCTCCCGCCATGACCAACTGCACCGTCTCCTCACCGGAGTCATCACTCGGACCGCACCAGACCTTCCGTCGGCGCGTCGGTGAAGGCCGCTGGGCCTGCTTCGTCAAGGACTTCCCGTCGCTGACTCGCCGGCCCGGCTGGGTGTTGACACGTGAAGGGTGGTCGGAGGACACCGTGTACGCCCTGATCCGTGGCGTGGTGGGCGTGGAGCAGCGCGGGGGGCGTGAGCAGGATGTCGAACAACTGATCGCCTTCCGGCGTGACGGTGACCTCATCGGCGATGTGGCAGCGGCCGAGCTGACTGCCCGAACAGCGACGGTGAAGGCTCGGACCGAATGCGAGGTGGCAGTCATTCCCGGGGTGAGGTTCAGGAGCGCCGAGTTCCAGCGTGAGTGGGGCGCCGCGCTACTGGCGTACGTCTCCGGTCGGGGGCGGGAGGGGGCGATGCTCCTGCGATCCGGCGATCACCTGGCACGAGTGGCCCATCTGGTAGTGCCCCTACTGGACGATGCCGAGAAGGCGGTACGCCCGGGTGGCATGGTCTCCCTGAGGGTTGCCCAGCAGGAGGTTGCCGATTGCCTTGGCCTTGGGCGGGACACTGTGCGGCGACTCACCTCCGCTGCCCCCTTCGGTGGATGGCCGAAGGGGCGAGGAGGCAGCCTGCTGATCACAGACCCCGTCGCGCTCCGCAGGACCGCGGCGCGGCTCGCGGGATGACGGTCGCAGGTTTGGTGAGGTCAGCAGGCGATGATCAGGGCGGCGCAGGTTTCGACGACGTGGTGCCACGCCTGGTCTGTTGACTGCACCAAGTTGGTGATCCCCTGGTGTTCCGGCTGGTGGGTGCTGAGGATCTCGGCATGTCCTCGTTTCAAGGAATGTCCTCCGTACATCGGGATTTGATGGACGGCCGCGGCCGGCTGCCCTCGGTGGGTGCAGTGGTGAAGGGGGAGAGACCCTCGCTCCCCTGGTTCGTGGTTGATGCGGCCGGCCGGGAGGTCGAGCCGGTGAGCCGGTACCTGCGGGACCTGGCGCTCGGTGACGCGAGTGCCCTGTCGTGCCGCAGCTACGGGTACGACTTGCTGCGCTGGTTCCGGGTGTTGTGGGCGGTGGATGTCGGCTGGGAGCAGGCGACCGAGGCCGAGGCAGCCGCGATGGTCGGCTGGCTGCGGACGGCGCCGAACCCTCAGCGGCGCCGCTCGCGGCCGGACTCGCTGCCCGCCGGCGTGGTCAACCCGAAGACGGGCAAGGCGACTTTGCGGGACGGGTACGCGCCGACGACGATCGCGCACGCGTTGACCGTGGTGCACGGTTTCTACGCCTTCCACGGGCACTACGGCCGAGGGCCCGTGGTCAATCCGGTGCCGGAGAGCCGGGAGCGCAGGGCCCGGATGGCCCACCGCTCCCCGTTGGAGGCGCCGGCGCCAACCCGGCGAGCCCGCCTGCGGCCGAAGGTGCGGGACCGGCAGCCGCGGGCGATTCCGGATCGGCTGTGGGACGAACTGTTCGCGCAGATGGGATGTGATCGGGACCGTGCCCTGCTGGCCTGCTACGTCAGCTCGGGCGCCCGAGCCAGCGAACTGCTCGGGGTGCGCCTGGAGGACGTCGACTGGTCGGCCGGACGCCTGTGGGTGGTCACCAAGGGCAGCGGCCAGCGGGACCCGGTGCCCGCGTCCCCGCAGGCGTTCGCCTACGCGGCGGCCTACCTGGACCAGGCTGGGCTGCCCGAGCCGGGCAGACCACTTTGGCGGACCCGCCGGGGTGATCCCCGGCCGCTGACCTACTGGGCGATGCGCCGCGTGCTCCAGCGGGCCAACGCCGTGCTCGGCACGAACTACACGCTGCACGACACCCGGCATACGGCGGCCACGCGGATGGCGCGGGACCCCTCGCTGACGCTGGTGGAGGTGCAGACGATCCTGCGGCATGCGCATCTCAGCACCACCGCCCGCTACACTGCGGTCGGCCTGGAGGACCTGATGGACAAGCTCGCCGAGCACTACCAGCGCCCCCGGCAGGAAACGCGCTGGTCGCAGACCTACGACCCGGCCGACATCGAGGCGGTGTTCGGTGCCGGGTAGTACCGCTGGCTACAACGCACGGGCCATGGGTCCAACCACCGGCCGGATCCAGCGTCACCCACTGCGCGAGCAGGGACCGGTGGACCGGGTGAACACCAAAGTCATCCAGCCTGCGCCGCCCGCCGAACCCGCGAACCCGCCACGACCAGCAGGTGACCTCTCCCGCGCCTCGGTGAACAAGGTGGCGGACGCCGCCGTGACCGCCTGGGCCGACGAGAGCCGCGAACGGCGCCGCCTGCGCCACCTGAGCACGGCAACGATCCTCGAACACCTGGAGCGGTTTCCAGGCAGGACCTGGCAGCAGCGATGGGTGGAGGCCGGCCTGGACGAGCCCGGCACCAACCCCGGCGACCTGGGCGGAGAGAACAAGAGACTCCGGAAGCTGTTCATCTCCGGCACACGGCAGCTGTTCTGCCTGCGGGTGATCCGTCCGAGCCTGGACGCCTTCCGCGGGCACACCTACCCGAACTACGCCCTCGACTTCCGCCTGGTGGCCAAGGACCCGCTGCTGGACAAGTTCCACGCCGCGGTCGAAGCCTCCGGCGCGACCTCGGCGGCACAGCGCACCGCGCTGTTCGACGTCGCGTGTGCCCTGACCGTGTTCGGGATCTCCCTGACCGATCTGACGCCGGAGGCGCTGCTGCACTACTCGCTGGAATCGAGGCGCAAACAGCTCACCCGCGGGACCACCAAGCGCGGCCAGGAGTACAACTACGCCGGCATCGCGGCCTGGCACATCCTCTATGAAACGGGGCACTTCCCGCCCACGGCTCCGCACGTGCTGCGAGCCGCGCTCGTTGGCGGACAGAAGACCGTCGAAGAACTCGTCGACCGACAGCAACTGCGCAACACCAACGTGCGCAACCTGCTGGTCGAATACCTCCGCCGCCGCGCCGCCGACCTGGACCACTCCTCGCTTCTCCAACTGGCGCGCATCCTGCCCGGCACCTTCTGGAGCAACGTCGAGAAGGTCAACCCAGAACAGGCCGACCTGCGGCTGAGCGAGGAGACCTACCAGCAGTGGAAGGAGGCCATCTCCGTCCTGCCCGGCGGCCGGCCCCGACTCGATATGGACGGCGTCCTGCTCAAGGTCCGCACCTTCTACCTGGACCTGCAGAGCTGGGCGGTCGCTGAGCCCGAGCGATGGGCGGCCTGGTCGGTGCCCTGCCCCGTGCGGGACGCCGAACTGCGCTGGTTCAACGTCCGCCGCCGCGAGATCAACGCCCGGATGGCCGAACGCACCCGCACCCGCCAACCGCTGTTGCCCCTGCTGGTCGACCACGTCACCAACCGCTGGATGAGGCTGCGCGAGATCCTCACCGCCGCCCAGGCCGTCGGGGTCGGTGAACGGTTCACCGCCGCCGGCGCGCAGTGGCAGCGCACGGCCAGCGAGTACGACGTCAAGCGGGCCAAGACCGGGAAGTCCTTCCCCGTCCGCGCGGTCAACCGGGACACCGGCGAGCTGGTGGCCGTCACGCGCGATGAGAGCGCGGCCTTCTGGGACTGGGCCGTCGTCGAGACGCTCCGCCACGCCGGGCTGCGGATCGAGGAGCTGACCGAGCTGACCCACCTGAGCGTCCGCAACTACCAGCGGCCGAATGGCGAGGTCGTCGCGCTGCTGGTGGTCACCCCTTCCAAGACCGACCGCGAGCGGGTGATCCCGATGTCCGCCGAGCTGTTCCACGTCCTCGCCCAGGTCATCCGCCAGCACCGTGACGCCTACGGCACGGTGCCGATCGTGACCCGGTACGACGTCCACGAGAAGGTCTGGTGCCCGCCGCTGCCCTACCTGTTCCAAACCCAGAACGGCCTGGAACGGCAGGCAATGAGCACCAGCACGATCTGGCGCCGCCTGCGAAAGTGCTGCACCGAACTGGCCAAGACTCACCCTGAGTTCGTCGGGACGTCGTTCTCTGCCCACGACTTCCGAAGGATCTTCGCCACCGACCTCGTCAACTCCGGGCTGCCCATCCACATTGGTGCCGCTTTGCTCGGACACCTGAATATCCAGACCACTCGTGGCTACGTCGCGGTCTTCGACGACGACATCGTGCGCCACTACCAGCAGTTCCTCGACCAGCGCCGCCAGCTGCGGCCTGAGGAGGAATACCGGGACCCCACGTCGGAGGAGTGGTCGGAGTTCCAGGACCACTTCGACAAGCGGAAGGTCGAGCTGGGGTCTTGCGGACGTCCATACGGAACGCCGTGCGCCCACGAGCACGCCTGCATCAGATGCCCGATGCTCTCGGTCAACCCGAAGATGCTGCCCCGGCTGGACGAGTTGGAGGACGACCTGGTCGCCCGCCGCAAGCACGCTCTCGCCCAGGGCTGGAAGGGTGAAGTCGAAGGCATCGAGCTGACCCTGACGTTCCTGCGCTCCAAGCGGTCCCAGGTCCACCGATCGCAGCGGCTGCCCCCGGTGAACCTGGGTATTCCCTCGATCCCTCACAGCCGACCTACAGCCGAGTGATCAGCAGCGCGGACACGAGCAGAGCCCCGGAGTGCAGGGCCTGATCGGCCAAGTACATCCCGTTAAGCCCGGCTGTCCGCAGCTCGGCGAACTCCGGCGAGCCGGTGTGCTGAAGCAGCCAGCGCACCGGCCAGCGCCGGTCCAGTACGGCATGGGTGGCCGCCGACCACGCGAACCCGGCGGCCAGCCCGGTCACCGACAACGGCAGCGGAATGAACAGCCACACCAGAGCCAGCAACGCGGCCATGAACAGGTGGTACTGGCCGACATGAGCCAGGCAAGCGGCCCAGCCCCGCCGCGGGCTCACCCCGGCGGCCACGTCCTCCGCCGTCGGGGCCCCCTTGTTCGCGGCCTGGTGGTCGCTCTGGCCGAATACGTGATCCGCCACGTTGTGGCCGACGGCCAGTACGGCCCAGGTCGAGCCGAAAGTCGCCAGCGTGGTCAGCTCTTCGATGCTCGTCACCGCGCACCCCCGGCCGCCACAGGCGCGAGGTCGTCCTGTCCGATCCGGCGCATACGCTGGCGCGACGTGATGGAGATCTTCGAGCTGGAGGCGGCATGTCCTTGACGTGGCTGGACACGGAGGGCGGCCCGTTCGTCGTGGTTCCATGCGACGCTCTGTCGCAGTGGTCGGGGACGGAGGGCGACTACGACCGGGCCTGCGAGGTGATGGATCTCGTCGGTGTTCTCGAACTGCCCGACGGAGCCGCAGCGCTCGTCCTCGGGGACGAACCGCTCTCCACCGCCTACCTGCCCGAGCACCAGGTCCTCGTCCGTTGGTACTACGCGGAGACTGAGGAAGGCATCGCTGACATCATCACAGCCGGGCTTCCCAACGCCGAATGGGACGAAGGCCCCGTGCTGCCCACCCCTGGCGAGCTGGTCATGTTCGACGCGGCGTACTTCGGCACGGAGGTCGGAACACTCACGGACGGCACCGCCATCACTCTCGATGCCGGCCGCTACCGAGTGGACTCGGCAAGCATCGAGCCCGACCGCCTCACGTCCTTTCGCGTGCACCGATTCGTTGAGCTGACCTGAGCCGAGCTTGGTGCAGAGAAGGTCGAGGATGTAGGCGCCGTTCATGCCGTGGTCGGCGAGACGAAGGAAATTCCCTCGGCGGGTGGCCTCAGCCACCTGCCGCAGGGGTGCGCGGCGGTCGGCGAGGTAGTGGGTGGTGGCGGAAAGGGTGAGGGCGGCGAGCATGCGGCGGCGACTCGTGCGCAGGCCGAGGAGGCGGGCACCCAGGACGAGGGAGACAGCCTGGACGGTGGCGTAGGTCGCGACGTGGGAGGCGCAGGCGCGGTGGCCCTCGGCGGAACGGTCGGCCTTTGTGCCGGCCTGGTGGTCGGTTTGGACCCAGTGGTCGGCGAGGTCTGCCGAAGCGCGGAGCAGGGCATAGGCGGTGGCGAAGGCGGCGGCGGGGCTGGCGGGCTGGGAAGTGCGCGTGGACATCGGACTCCGTTCGGCGGGTGTGCATAGGTGGTGAGGTGCTTCGTTGCGGTGGCTCGGCGGCCTGGCGGCCATGAGGAAGCGGATGCGTGAGTTCGGTAAGGGCCGGGTGCCGCCACGGGTGCGGCTGGTGGTTGTGTTCGAGGTCCGGGGTGGGCCAGGTCGGGCGAAGGTGGGTGCTCGGGGACGGCGAGCGGCCGGGCGCCGCGCCGGCCGGGACGGGGGCGGCCGTGTCCGTACGGGGCCGGAAAATGCGGCGCCGTTCCGATGTGACGCCGTGTCGGAATCGGGCATGTCGATCAGATACCCGCGTCCCCTCCGTCCCGGCGACCGCATCGGGGTGACATCCCCGTCCAGCGGGGTCGCGCCGAGGCACCGCGAGCGCCTGCGGTTCGCCGTCCGGGAGCTGACGGAGCGCGGCTACGAGGTCGTCGTCGGGGCGTGCATGGACGGCTCCGGGCACGTCAGTGCCCCGGCGCCGGAGCGGGCGCGGGAGCTGACGGCGATGCTCACCGACCCCACCATCGGGGCGGTGGTGCCGCCGTGGGGCGGGGAGACCGCGATCGACATGCTGCCGCTGCTCGACTGGGAGCGGCTGCGCGAGGCCGAGCCGACCTGGATGGTCAGGTACTCGGACATCTCCACCCTGATCACCCCGCTGACGCTGCTCGCAGGCGTCGCGACCGTCCACGGCAACAACCTCATCGACACCCCCTACCGGGTGGCAACGCCGTCCTGGTCGGCCGGACCAGCGCCCCGGACAACGCCTCGCTCACCCAGGACGAGGCCGTCCTCGACGCGCTCGGCCCGCTCGGCGTGCCGATCATCGCCGACGTGGAGTGCGGCCACGTCCCGCCGTTCCTGCCGATCGTCAACGGCGCCCGCGGCCGGGTCGTCCACTCGGCGGTGCGCAGCGAGCTGACCCAGACCCTGGCCTGACGCCCTCGGCGCGCGCCCGCCGTCGTCGAGTCCCCGCCGTCGCCGGGACCCCGTCCCGTCGGCTCGACACCCTTGCCCGGTGGATCGCCAACACGTCGGACGAGTAGCCGAATTGTGGCTGTGGCAGGCCTTGGCCGGGCCATCGGGCACTGGTGTAGTCGCTACCTGTACAACTCGAACGTGAGCGCGGGTCCGGGGGTCCGGCGCCCGGGTTCGGGATGTCGGATTCGGGATGTCGGATTCGGGATTCGGGTTCGGGTCGGGGGAGGCAGCTACCGGGAGCCGGAGGCCGCGGGCCGGGCGCCCGAGTACGGCTACTCAGCGGGTGTCGTGAGTTGTCCGGTCGGCGCCGCCGTGAGAGCTTCGGGGAATGGCGGATCAGGGCGGGGAGCGGCCGGCGGCGCCGGCGCGGCCGCTGCGGGTGGTGCACGAGGTGCCGTACCGCGCGCAGTGGGAGTCGGCGGAGCTGGTGCGGGAGATCGTCGACGGTCGGCTGGACGCCGCCGCGGACCCGCGCTGGGGGCAGTCCGGCGCGGCGACCCCGGAGGACTACGCGTGGTGGTCCTGGCGGCTGTGCGGGGTGGCCTGCCTGCGGATGGCGCTGGAGCACTGGTGGGGCGTGACCCCGGCGGCGATGGTGCTCGCGGCCGAGTGCGAGGCGGCAGGGGCGTACCGGCGGGACGGTGACGGGCTGCGCGGGCTGATCCACGCGCCGTTCGCCGAGTACGTCGAGCGGCGCTGGGGACTGGCCGCGCGGGCGCGGGAGCTGGCGCCGGAGGAGGTGTCGGCGGAGCTGGCCGGCGGGCGGCTGGTGATGGTGTCGGTGCACCCGTCGATCCGGGAACCGTACGGGCCGGAGCCGGTGCGGCGCGGCGGTCACCTGGTGCTGGCGGTGGGCGCCACGGACACGGCGCTGCTGATCCACAACCCCTCCGGGTTCCCGGGGGAGTCGCAGGCCTTCGCGCGCGTGCCGTGGCGGTCGTTCGGGCGGTTCTACGCGGGGCGGGGGATCGTGCTCGGCCCGCCCGGGCCTTCCGGGCTCTGACCGCGGTTGCCGGTCACTGGTTGTCCGGCAGCCCCATCGGGTTGATCGGCAGCTGACCGCGACACAGCGCCGAGATCGGCTTCAACGCCGCCGCCAGCCGGTCGAGTTCGGCCCGCGGGTAGTCCTCCCAGACCCGGGCCGCGGCCAGGTCGGTGGCGGCCTCCAGCGACTGGTGGCCGATCCGGCCGAGTTCGGTGACCGTCCCCTCGGCGGTCAGCCAGCCGCGCTCGACCAGGCGTTCGGCCGCCGCCTCCCACTCGGCGTCCGTCCACCCGCGCAGCGGCTGGAGGTCCTCGCGCCGCAGGTCCATCGCGCAGCGGATCACCAGCGCCTCGCAGCCGTCCAGTCCGGCCGTCACCAGCGCGGCCACATGGCCGTCGCCGCGGTGCTCGCGCATCACGGTGGCGGCCTGCCAGAGCCGCTCGTACAGGCCGCTGGGGCGGGGCAGCGCGGCGTTGGCGGCGGCCAGCACCCGGCCGGCGCAGTCCAGCCGGGTGGCGGCCTGCTCCAGGGTTTCGGCGACCAGCTCGACCTGGCCCTGGTCCACGTGCTCCAGCAGTCGGCCCAGGACCGTCGCCGAGGCCTTCAGCCGGGCGGTCAGCGCCTCCTCCGGGCTCGCGTGGTTCCACACCTCCGGCAGGGCGCTTTCGACCATCGTCGGGGCGAAGTTGAAGAACGCGGCCGTCACCGGCGCCGCGTCCACCGCGCCGAGCGGGGCCGCGCGGGTGGCGAAGTAGCCGTGCAGCCGGCCGTGCAGACCGGCCTCCTCGAAGGCGACACGGGCCTCGGGCTGGAAGTAGGTGACGGCGTGCACCGGCTCGAAGAGCCACCACAGCGCGCGGGCGGGGTGGACGAGATCGGCCATCGGGAGACCTTCCTCGGACGGAGCTCCCGGCGGGGCGGGAGCTCGGCTGGTCGGGACGGCCCGGCAGGCCCGGCGGCGGCCGGTGGCCCTCCGGCGGGGGTGCGTGGACCGCTCACCAGCTGATGACCACGGCGACGGCCCCGATAATCCCGGAAGCGGTGTGATGACGGTCACGTGGGCGTCGCCGCGTGCGGTCGGCGGGGTGTGGCACGGGATGATGGGATGAGGTGCCCGCTCCGGGGGCGCCCAGCCCTCGCAAGCCCTCGCACGAAGGTAGTCGGTCATGGCCCAGATCAACCCCAGCATCCTGTCCGCGGACTTCGCCCGGCTCGCCGACGAGGCCGAGGCCGTCCGGGGTTCCGACTGGCTGCACGTGGACGTCATGGACAACCACTTCGTGCCCAACCTGACCCTCGGCGTCCCGATCGTCGAGTCGCTCGCCCGTGCCACCGACATCCCGCTCGACTGCCACCTGATGATCGAGGACCCGGACCGCTGGGCCCCGCAGTACGTCGAGGCCGGTGCCGGCTCGGTCACCTTCCACGTCGAGGCCGCCGCCGCGCCCGTCCGGCTCGCCCGGGAGATCCGCGCCAAGGGCGCCCGCGCCTCGATGGCGCTCAAGCCGGGCACCCCGATCGAGCCGTACGAGGACCTGCTGCCCGAGCTCGACATGCTGCTGATCATGACCGTCGAGCCCGGCTTCGGCGGCCAGGCGTTCCTGGACATCATGCTGCCGAAGATCCGCCGCACCCGGGAGCTGATCGCCAAGCACGACCTGGAGCTGTGGCTCCAGGTGGACGGCGGCGTCGCGGCGAGCACGATCGAGCGCTGCGCGGAGGCGGGCGCGGACGTGTTCGTGGCCGGCTCGGCGGTGTACGGGGCCGAGGACCCGGCCGAGGCGGTCCGCAACCTGCGCGGGCTGGCCGACAAGGCGACGGCGGACGCCTGGTGGGCCTGCGGGCACTGAGGGCCCGCGCGCTGTTCCCGGCCGCGTTCCCCGTTGCGTTCCCCGGCGCGCCGTTGCGTTCCCCGGCGTGTTCCCGGCTGCGGCCGGATGGCCGGGCACGGGTGGAGGAACACCGCGCCGTGCCGGATGATCGGTGACGGTGTCCTCCTCGGGGGCGGCTCACCGGCGACGTGGTGACGCCGTCCTCCGAGGACCCTGCCCGGCCCCTCTCCGTTCGGTGGTGGAAGCGCGATGAGCAACCTCGACCTCAAGCCGGCCCCGACCAGCTGCGGCCGCGAGGCCAGCGCCGGACCCGTCCGGGACCTGCTGACGGCCCGTCAAGTCCAGCTGGGCGAAAGTACGATGGTCCGCCGGCTACTCCCCAACCTCGGCCGCCGGATGGTCGGGGCCTGGTGCTTCGTGGACCACTACGGCCCCGACGACATCGCCGACGAGCCCGGCATGCAGGTCCCGCCGCACCCGCACATGGGCCTCCAGACGGTCAGTTGGCTCCACCAGGGCGAGGTGCTGCACCGGGACAGCCTCGGCAGCCTCCAGACCGTCCGGCCGTACGAGCTGGGCCTGATGACCTCCGGCCGGGCGATCTCGCACTCCGAGGAGTCCCCGCGCCCGCACGCCCGCCACCTGCACGGCGCCCAGCTCTGGGTCGCCCTCCCGGAGGCCGGCCGGCACCTCGCCCCTGCCTTCGAGCACCACCCCGACCTGCCCGTGGTCACCGGCCGGGGCCTGCGCGCCACCGTCATCCTCGGCACCCTCGACACGGCCACCTCGCCCGGGACCACCCACACCCCGCTGGTCGGCGCCGACCTGGCCCTCACCGGGGGCGCCGACCTCCGCCTCCCGCTCGTCCCCGACTTCGAGTACGCCGTCCTCGCCATGTCCGGCCGCGTCGACGTCGACGGCGCCCCGGTCGAGCCCGGCTCCATGCTCTACCTCGGCTGCGGCCGCCCCGAACTCCCCCTCCGCGCCCGCGGCGACGCGGCCGTCCTCCTCCTCGGGGGCGAGCCCTTCGACGAGAAGATCCTCATGTGGTGGAACTTCATCGGCCGATCCGGTGACGAGATCGCGCAGGCGCGGAACGACTGGGAGAAGGGCTCGCGCTTCGGTGAGGTGCACGGCTACGGCGGGGCTCGTCTGCGGGCGCCGGACCTTCCCGACATCCCGCTGAAGGCGCGTGGACGAGTGCGCTGACCTGGGGTGGTGCTTCGCCGGCGGCACCGCGGGGCGCCCTGCCGCGGGGGCAGCGGGCACCACTGCTCCACTGCTTCGGCAATGGCTCCTACAGCTCGTCGCCGGCATCGACGACCAGGGCCGGGACGTACACCATCGGGCGCGGGGTGACCTGCAGCTTCTCGTCGTCCAGCATGCGCTGCACGGCCGCCCGCCACTCCGGGTTCTTGCGGGCCTCGTGAAGTGCCTCTCCGCTGCCCCACCGCACGAAGTTGATGAAACTCACCATGGCGTTCGGGTCCAGCGCCCGGAACATGCGCGACCGGACGAATCCCGGCTGCCTGGCCATGGCCCGGACGTTGTCCTTCCAGCGCTCCAGGAACAAGTCGCCCTGTCCCGCCGGAACGGAGAAGCAGTTGATCATGTAGATCGGCTCCTTCACCATGGCGTCGGTCAGCACGACGGTTTCCTCGGGCCGGTCGCCGATGGACGAGTGGGTCAGCGGGACGTCGTTGCTCATCACTGCTCCTCTGTTGTGGTGGTCCGCTTCGGTGGACACCGCGCGCTCGATGGTGCGGTCACGGGGTGTAGTGGTGCTCCAGATCGACTAAAGACGTGACGCCGCCCGGCGTGGCCGCCGCTCACGAAGTCGCGTGAGCGCGTTCCTGATGCCGGGTCATGCCCACAGCAGGCCGCCGGCCGCCAGGCAGACCACGGCCATCCCGGCGACCATTCCGGCGAAGGTGAGCCGGACGTCGCGGGCGAGGCGGGGCCAGGTGCGGACGGGATCCTCGACCAGCCGCGTCGACAGGTGCGCCAGCACCAGTGACACTCCCAGGATGCCCAAGCGCATGGAGAGGGTGAGCGCACCGCCGGGCACGGCGAGCGGCACCAGGACGACCAGCGGCCAGTGCCACAGGTACAGCGAGTAGCTGATGCCGCCCAGCAGTTGAACCGGTGCCGACGACGTCACCGCGGTGTGCCACCGCCGTCCCGGCTCGGCGCCGGCGGCGATGACCAGTCCGGCGCCCACTGTCGGGATCAGCGCGGTGGCGCCGGGGAACTCGGTCGCGCCGGTGAACAGCACCGCTGAGCCGATGATCGCGGCGAAGCCGAGCAGCGAGGCCGCCTGCGCGGCGGCCCGCGACAGGACGAGCCGCTGCCCGCCCAGCGCGACCAGCGTGCCGATCACGAACTCCCACACCCGGATCGGCGTGACGAAGTACGCCGGACCCCTGTCGACCGTGGTGAGGTAGACGCACCCGGCCAGCGAGGCCAGTCCCACGGCCGCGACGCTCGTGCACCGCATCCGGGGCGTTCGCATCCGGAACAGCAACAGCAGCACCACCGGCCAGCACAGGTAGAACTGTTCCTCCACCGACAGCGACCAGTAGCTGGTCACCGCGGTGAACTCGGTGAAGTCGACGGGACGCGACCAGAACTCGGCGGTGAGCAGCCAGTTCTCGCCGTACAGGGCGCCGGCCATCACCTGGTGACCGTAGGCGGCCCAGCGGTCGTGCGGGACGACGAGGAATGCGGCGACGACGACGCAGATCAGCACCAGGAACGCGGCGGGCAGCAGACGGCGCACTCGGCGCGCGTAGAACCGGGCGATCCTGATGCGCCCGGTGTTCTCGATCTCCCGGAGGAGATGCGTGCTGATCAGATAGCCCGAGATGACGAAGAAGACGTCGACGCCGACGTAGCCGCCGGTGAGCCGGGCCGGCCACAGGTGGTTGAGGACGACGAGCGACACGGCCAGGGCGCGCAGTGCCTGGACGTCGGGGCGGAATCCGCCCGGCCGGAGCCGGCCGGGGGCGTGGGGCGGTCCGTCGAGTTCGACTTGTGGATTCAGCACGGTTGATCCCAGGGCCGCTCGTCGTGGGTGATGGTGCGCGAGCGGACCCGGAGCTTTCCGTCGTCGCCGCGCACCAGTACGTCGGTCGTGGGGCAGCTCACCTCGGGTGCGGGCTTCTCGCCGGGCTTGATCCTGAAGACCAGCGAGTAGTAGCTCGTCCCGATCGTTGCGTCGTGACGGGGTTCGACCGTGAGCATGGTGTAGAGGTGCCGCTGCCGTATCCGGGCTTCGGTGAGCTTCTCGTGCAACCTCCGCATGGTCGCGGCAAGTTCGGCCCGCCCGGTGAACACTCCTTTCCCGACGCGGTGGACCACGACGTCCTCCGGCTCGTGCGCGAGCCGGGCGTCCTCGGTGAAGGTGGCGGCCCATTCCTCCGCTCGCCCCTCGTTCTGCAGGCGGACCTGACGTGCGTAGAAGTCCTGTACCTCTACGTGGAGTTCCGCATGACGCAGCGTGATTGACATGGCGTCATGGTGTTCCGCCCCTCTCGAGTGGCGCTCAAGGGCGCGTGAAGGGGCACGTGTCGGCCGTGGCTCCGTGCAGCGGGGCTTGAGGGATCTTCTAACCCGGCTCCTTAGCGTCGCATCGGGCACGAGAAGTCGTAGGTGCCGATTCCACCCGGGCCTGCTCCCGGAAGGCTCGCCGAGCTCGGCGCCGTGTGGATGAGGCGGTCGCGATCGTTGGACAACGACACGGAGGTCGACGTGGAGACACGAAGGTTGGGGACGAACGGCCCTGAGGTCTCGAAGCTGAGCCTGGGCTGTCTGGGCATGTCGGACAACTACGGCCCGGCGGACGAGGCGGAGAGCGTCGCTACGATACGCGCCGCGCTGGACGCCGGGGTCACCCTGCTGGACACCGGTGACGTCTACGGCATGGGCCACAACGAACTGCTCATTCATGAGGCGCTTCGCACCCGCGACCGCGACGACGTGCGGATCAGCGTGAAGTTCGGCGGGCTGCGCAGGCCCGACGGGCACTGGAGCGGCTTCGACTGCCGGCCCGAGGCCGCCTGGAACTTCCTCTCGTACACACTGAAGCGGCTCCGCACGGACTACGTGGACGTCTACCGGCCCGCGCGCGTGGACCCGAACGTGCCGATCGAGGAGACCGTCGGCGCGCTGTCGGAGATGGTCCAGGCGGGCTACGTGCGTCACATCGGCCTGTCCGAGGTCGGCGTGGAGACGCTGCGGCGCGCCCACGCGGTGCACCCGATCGCCGATCTGCAGATCGAGTACTCACTGATCTCCCGGGGGATCGAGGAGGCCATCCTGCCGACGTGCCGGGAACTCGGTGTGGGTATCACCGCGTACGGCGTGCTGTCGCGGGGCCTGCTGTCCGGGCACTGGACCCCGGAGCGCCGGACCACCGAACGCGACTTCCGTGCTCGCGCGCCCCGCTTCCAGAAGGAGAACCTCCTGCGGAACCTGGAGCTGGTGGAGAAGCTGCGCGTCCTCGCCGAGGAGCGGGGGGCCACCGTCGCCCAGATCGCGATCGCCTGGGTGGCCGCGCGGGGGCAGGACATCGTCCCCGTCGTCGGTGCGCGCACGCGCGCCCAACTCGCCGAGTCGCTGGGCGCCGCCGACCTCAAGCTCGGTCCTGAGGACCTCGCGGCCCTTGAGCACGCCGTCCCCGTCGAAGCCGTCGCCGGCACCCGCTATGCGGAGTGGCAGATGGCCTACCTGGACAGCGAGCGCTGAGCGGAACGCCGGGCGGAGGGACTCCGGTAGGGCCAGGACCCCGGTACGACACCGTCGTACCGGGGTCCCGCGCTGCCGTCCCGCCCTGCCGGGGTGGCTCTTCCTGTCAATGGTCGGCCATGCGATTCGGGGCCCACAGCCGATCGGCGTCACCGGCGGTCAGCCTGCCGCGGTAGACGTCGATCTTGTGGTCGACGATCTTGAGGTTGTCCTGCAACTCGGCGATCCGGGCGGCCACATCGGCGTAATGGGACTCCAGCAGGGCGAGGCGCTCCTGCTCGTTGCCCGGACCGGCGGTCACCAACTCCGCGTAGCGCCGGATGGTCTTGATGGGCATGCCGGTGGCCCGCAGCCTCGTGCAGACCGTGATCCAGTCGAGATCGAGCTGGTGATAGCGCCGGCGTCCGCCGGTGGTGCGGTCGACGGGGGAGACCTCCAGACCCACCCGTTCGTAGTAGCGCAGCGTGTGCACGCTGACGCCGGTGCGGCGGGCGACCTCACCGATGGTCAGGCCCGCGTCGGGTATCGGCTCCTTGACTTCGAGCATGGTCTAGATCGTAGCGTCGTCGACATGAAGCCCTCAAGCCTTCCGGAGACCCTGACCGCGGCCGGTGAACTCACCTGCAAACGAAAGCTGTTGGTGCTGGCGATCTGCTGCGCCAGCGTGATCGTCGTGGTCATGGACATCTCCATCGTCAACGTCGCACTGCCGACCATCCGGGGCAGCCTGCACACCTCGGTGTCCGGCCTGCAGTGGACCGTAGACGCCTACACCCTGGTGCTCGCCAGTTTCCTGATGCTGGCCGGATCCACCGCTGACCGGGTGGGCCGCCGTCGGGTCTTCCTGGTCGGCCTCGCCCTCTTCGGGCTCGGCTCGCTGCTGTGTGGACTGGCGCCGAGCATCGGCTGGCTGATCGCGGCTCGCGCGCTGCAGGCCATCGGCGGCACCATGCTCAACCCGGTGGCGCTGGCGATCGTTGCCACCGTCTTCACCGACCCGGCCGAACGGGCCAAGGCCATCGGGGTGTTCGGCTCCATCACGGGCCTGTCGCTGGCGCTGGGACCGATCATCGGTGGCGCTCTGGTGGACGGCTTCGGCTGGACCTCCATCTTCTGGATCAATCTGCCGATCGTGGTCGCCGCGATCGTGCTCACCGCGTTGTTCGTTCCCGAGTCGCGCGCGCCCCGCGCTCGCCGGTTCGACCCGGTGGGGCAGCTCCTGATGATCCTGCTTCTGGGCAGCGTGGTCTACGCGATCATCGAGTCCAGTCGGTTGGGCTGGTCCTCGCCGCTCATCCTCGGCCTGCTCGCCCTCGCGCTCCTCAGCGTGCTGGGCATCCTGGCCTACGAATCGCGTCGGGCCGACCCGCTGCTCGAGCTGCGCCTGTTCCGCAGCGTGCCCTTCAGCTCGGCGATCCTGATGGCGGTGTTCGCCCTGTGCGGGTTCAGCGCGTTCCTGTTCGTGACCACCCAGTACCTCCAGACCGTGCGCGGCATGTCCGCGCTGGCGGCCGGGCTGAGCCTGCTGCCGGTCGGTGGCCTGATCGCCGTGCTCTCCCCGTACACCGGCCGGCTGGTCGGTGCGCGCGGCCCCAAGATCCCGCTGCTGATCTCCGGGTCCGCCCTGGCGTTGGGAAGCCTGGCCTCGCTGTGGCTCCGGCAGGCCACCCCGATGCTCGTGGTGCTCGCGATCTACCTGTTCTTCGGTCTCTTCCTCGGCATGGGAAACCCGCCGATCACCAACACGGCCGTCTCCGGGATGCCTCGTTCGATGGCGGGGGTGGCCACCTCGCTGATCTCCGCGGCCAGGCAGACCGGTACGTCGCTGGGCGTCGGCATCTCCGGGACGATCGTCGGCTCGGCCGTGGCCCAGGGGGGTACGGCGTACACCCACGCGGAGCGGGGCGTGTGGTGGGCCTTGTTCGGGCTCGGCCTCGGCATCATCGTCCTGTGCCTCCTGAGCACCGGCGGCTGGGCCAAGGGCACCGCCGCGCGTGCCGCGGAGCTGTTCGAGGAGATGGACCGGGGCGCGGCTCCCGAAGCTGCCGCCGCCGTCCGATGACCGGGTGTTCCCGGCGATGAGCGCGGGCTGCGTGGAGCCGGGAGGAGACAGGGAAAGCCGGGAGGAGACAGACGTCTCCTCCCGGCTTTTTCGTGCCTTCGGGTGCCCGCGCTCGCGTCGGCTGCCGGGCCCTGACCGCGGTCGTCAGGGCATCGGGTGCTCCGGCCCGCGGCGCACCCGCTCACGCGGTTCGTGCGGCTCGTCGATGCGGCCGCGGGTGCCGGTGGCGGCGGTCACGGCAGCAGCCTGGTCCTGAGGCGGCCGAGGTCGCGCCAGAGGGCGTGCTCCTCGGGGGTCGGCGGGTCCTCGGGGGCGAGCCGCTCGGGGTGGGCGGGCGGGGGCTCGTCGAGGACCTGTCCGAGCAGGTCCTGGGCGTAGGGATGGAACGGGTAGGCCGCCCAGATCCAGCCGAGCGCGATCAGGCCGGTTTTCAGGAACCCCAGCAGCGGGACCAACAGCCGTCTCCACCCGCTCCGTCTCCTCCGTTCGGGCGCCCGGTGGTGGTGAGCCGGCGTCCCGTCAGGCATGCTGCCAGTCCATGACCACGTAGTCGTGCGGACCGCCGAGGCGGCGCCGCAGGCGCAGTCTGCCGTCCGTCAGAAGGACTTCGCGGACCTGTTCGGTGTCGATCACCCGGGCATGCGAGCCGATGGAGACGCGGTGGACCACGGCGCCCTCGCGGAGCTGCCAGCGGCCGGCGTAGCTCAGGAAGTCGTCGGCGCTGCCGAGGTACGTCGCGGTGCCGTCGGTGGCCGGCCGGGTGCGCATCATGCTGGCAGCCATATGGCCGCTCTGGTGGTAGATCAGCAGCCCGACGGCGTCGTCGCCGAGCGGGCCCTCGCTGGTGCTGCCGTCGTCCTCCAGGTAGTAGTGGGCAATCAGCTGCCAGGCTCCGATCAGGTCCTGTTCGCTCACCATCACCGCTCCCCGGTCTCGCTCCCGGCGGCGACATGTGTCGTCCGCGTGTGCCGAGCACCATCCCGCGGTGGGCTAGAAGTCCGCTCAAGTCCCGCCGCACGCAGGGTGTTCAGGGTGCCTCGGCCTGGGCTCCAGCCGGCCGTGAGACGGTTCCCGGCCACCGGCGGCGTGCCGTTCCGAGTCGTTCGAGGAGAGTCCCATGATCGTTGTCACCACTCCCACCGGCGCCGTGGGGCGCCTGGTGCTTTCCGGTGTGCTGGCGGCCGGCCGCCAGGTGCGGGTGGTGGTCCGCGACCCGGAGCGGTTGCCCGCCGAGGTCCGGGAGCGGGTCGAGGTCGTGCGCGGATCGCACGGCGACCCGGCGGTGGTGGACCGGGCGTTCGACGGGGCGCGGGCGGTGTTCTGGCTGGTGCCGCCGGACGTGCGGTCGGCTGACCTGGAGGCGGCGTTCTCCGGCTTCACCCGGCCGGCTTGTAGGGCGCTGGTGCGGCACGGGGTCGGCCGGGTGGTCGGAGTGTCGGCGCTGGGCCGGCACTTCGCGGGCCCGGCGGGGCTGGTGACGGCCTCGCTGGCGATGGACGAGCTGATCGCCTCCACCGGGGTGGCGTACCGGGCGCTGGCGATGCCCGCGTTCATGGAGAACCTGCTCCAGCAGGCAGGTGCGATCCGGGAACGCGGCGAGTTCTGCTCGGTCGTCGAGGCCGACCTGCGGCTGCCCGCGGTGGCGGTGCGCGACGTCGCGCAGGCCGCGGTGCGGCTGTTGCTGGACGAGGGCTGGCAGGGGTACGACAGCGTGCCGGTGCTCGGACCGGAGAGCCTGTCGTTCCGTCAGATCGCCGCGATCGCCACCGAAGTGCTGGGCCGGCCGGTGCGCTACCGGCGAGTGCCGGCGGCGGAGTTCCGGGCGGCGCTGACCGCCGCCGGCATGTCGGAGGTGATGGCGGCGGGCACCGTGGAGATGCTGGAGGCCAAGAACGCGGGCCTGGACAGTGCCGAGCCGCGCACCGCTCGGAGCGCCTCGCCGACCGCGTTCCGGACCTGGTGCGCGGAGGTGCTGCGCCCGGCCGTGGCGGGACGGGCGCCTGCGGGCGTGCCTGACGCAACGTCAAGGCGAGCTGGTTGAGTGGCCGTTGAGGGTTCCTCAAGGCGGGATTTCTAGCGTCGTTCGCGCCGGGGCGGCAGTCCGCCGGTCCCACCTCTCGGAGGTAGTCATGATCGTGCACACGCTGGTCTACCGGTTCCCGTCGGAAGCCGCCGAGGAGGACGTCCGGGCCTTCTTCGACGGGCTGCGCGGTCTCGCCCTGGACTCCGGGCTGGTATCCGGCTTCGGCTGGCGGCCGCACGTGCTGCTGCCGGTCGACGAGCACGCCAAGGGCATGACCGCCACCCACGTCGCCCAGTTCTCCTGCGCCGACGTGGCGACCCTGCGGAAGTTCTCCGAGCGCCCCGGCGTGCACGAGTTCATCGCGAAGTGGCGCGGCAAGCTCGCCTACGAGGCCGCGTACGCCAACCACGAGGAGATGCTGCCGTCCGGCAGCGGAGGGAGCACGATGTTCCACACCGAACACACCGTGACCGTCGAGGCCAACGCGGACATCGTCTACGAGGTGCTGGCCGACATCGGCGGCTACGCGAAGCTGTTCCCGCCGACCGAGATCTCGACCCTGCTGGAGGAGTCGGAGACCCACCAGATCGCCCGCCTGGTGGTCGACGTCAGTGGCCAGCGGCAGAGCTGGGTCACCCGGCGCGACCTGGACCGGGCCCGCCGCACCATCTCCTACCGGCAGCTGGACAACGCGCCGATGGTGGAGTTCATGGGCGGCGACTGGCGGGCGCTGCCGCTGGACGAGAACCGCACCCAGTTGGTCATCACCCACGACTTCGCGGCCCGGCCCACCGAGCAGGTGCCCAGCCAGGAGAAGGCCACCGAGCTGCTGAGCGCCGCCGTGGAGCGCAACAGCCACGCCGACCTGGACGCGGTGCGCCAGGAGTCCGAGCGGCGCGCGAAGGCTGCGGGCGGCGCCGCGTGAGGAGACGCCTGATCGACCTCAGTGTGCCGGTGCTGGACGGCCCGAGCGAGGCCACCCCGGTGGAGGTCAGTGTGCTCGACCACGCCTCCGCGCCGGCCGCGCTGGGACTGCGCCCGGAGGACTTCCCGGAGGGCGAGGCGATCTCCAACGAGACGATCACCCTGACCACCCACACCGGCACGCACATGGACGCGCCGCTGCACTACGGCCTGGTCAGCGAGGGCCGGCCGGCCGAGGCGATCGACCTGGTCCCGCTGGAGTGGTGCTTCGCTCCGGGTGTCCGGCTCGACCTGCGGCACGTGCCGCCCGGCGTCGGCATCACCGCCGCCGACCTGGAGGAGGCCTTGGCCAAGGAGTCGTACCAGCTGCAGCCGGGCGACATCCCGTTGATCTGGACCGGCGCGGACCGGCTCTGGGGTACCGAGGCGTACCGCACCGACCACCCCGGGATGACCCGGGAGTCCACCGCGTGGTTGGTGGAGCGCGGTGCCAAGGTGATCGGCATCGACGCCTGGGGCTTCGACCGGCCGTTCGCCTCGATGCTCGGCGACTACCGGGAGACCGGCGACAACGGCGTGCTGTGGCCGGCCCATCTGTACGGGCGCGAGCGGGCGTACTGCCAGCTGGAGAAGCTCGCCCGGCTGGACGAGCTGCCCGTCGCGCACGGCTTCACGGTCAGCTGCTTCCCGGTCCGACTGGCCGGGTTGGGCGCCGGCTGGAGCCGGGTGGTCGCGATCATCGACGACCCGGCCGAACCGGACGGAACCGCCGGGCCCGCCGCGGCTTGACGGACCCGAGGGCCCCGGGGCTCCGGGCGCGGCCGGTCAGCCGGCCTGTGCCCGGCGGTCCGGGGCCCGCAGGTGCTTGGCCTCGCCGGCGAGCAGTGGCGTCCTGGCGCGCGTCCTGACGCGCGTCCTGACACATGTTCTGACGCGCCGTCGCTCCGGGCTCCCGCCGGGGGGCCCGGCGCCCGCCGGGGGGGGCGGGGCGGGTGGGGTGTCGGCGATGATTAAAAAAAACAAAGACCCAAACAAATTTAAGAAAGAGATA
>NZ_JBHTWX010000075.1:0-39838 GCF_042792155.1 Kitasatospora sp. NPDC056651
GGCTCCTTCGGGAGACGGGCGGGTCGGTGGACCTCGGTGTCGGTGGACCTCGGTGTCGGTGGGCCCCGGTGTCGGTGGGCCCCGGAGGCGGTGGGCCCCGGAGGCGGTGAACCCGGGGCCGGTGGACCCAGGGGTGGGAACCGGGGGTGGTGGACCCAGGGGTGGGAACCGGGGGTGGTGAGCCGAGGGGGCGGTGCCGACGGCACCGCCCTCCGGCTCGCGGGGCCCGGCCGGTGCGATCCGCCGGCCGGGCCCCGGTCCTGCTAGTCGAACTTGCCGAGCTCGCCGTCCAGGAGGTCGAAGAGCTCGTCGGCGGTCGCCGTGTCCAGCTCCGGACCGCTCGGCCCGGCCGGCTCCTGGTGCGCGTCCCCGGCCCACTTGGCGGTCAGGGCCCGCAGTCGCAGGGCCACCCGGGAGCGCTGCTCCTCGTCGACCGAGCCGGCCGCGGCCGCCTCCAGCAGGGACTCCAGCCGGATCACCTCGGCCTCGACGTCCGGCGCGCCGTCCACGTCCCCGACCAGTTCGTCGAAGAGGTGGTCGGCGATGGCCGCCGGGGTCGGGTAGTCGAAGGTGAGGGTGGAGGACAGCCGCAGACCGGTGTCGGTGCCGATCCGGTTGCGCAGCTCCAGCGCGGACAGCGAGTCCACACCGAGCTCGCCGAACCCGCGCTCCGGGTCCACCGACTCGGCGCCCGGGTGTCCGAGCACCCCGGCGACGTGGCCGCGCACGGTGTCCAGCAGCAGCTGCCGGCTCTCCGCCGCGGGGAGCGCCGCGAGCCGCTCGGGCAGCGGGGTGAGCCGCGGCTCGCCGGCCGCGGCCGGCCCCGCCTGGGCGGTGCGGCGCGCCGGGGTCCGGGCGGCCAGCGCGCGGACCATCGGGGGCGCCTGCTCGGTCGGCCGGACGCTCATCGGCAGCAGCAGCGGCTGCTCCGAGCCCAGCGCCCGGTCGAAGAGCGCGAGCGCCCGGTCGACCGACAGCGGCTCGATGCCGTCCCGGGAGAGCCGGCGCAGCTCCGCCTCGCCGAGCGAGCCGGCCATCCCGGAGCCGGTGTCCCACAGGCCCCAGCCGAGCGAGAGCGCGGGCAGGCCCGCCGAGCGCCGCTGGGCGGCCAGGGCGTCCAGGAAGGCGTTGGCCGCGGCGTAGTTGCCCTGCCCGGCGGCCCCGAGGGTGGCCGCGGCCGAGGAGAACAGGACGAACGCCCTGAGGTCCAGGCCGGCGGTCAGCTCGTGCAGGTTCCAGGCCGCGTCCGCCTTGGGCCGCAGCACCGCGTCCAGGCGCTCGTCGGTGAGCGCCGAGACCAGGGCGTCGTCCAGGACGCCGGCGGCGTGCACCACGGCGGTGAGCGGGTGCTCGGCCGGGACGGCGGCGAGCAGCTCGGCCGTCGCCGTACGGTCGGCGGCGTCGCAGGCGGCCACCGTCACGGTGGCGCCCAGCTCGGCCAGGTCCGCCAGCTCCTGCGGCAGGACGCCGGTGCGGCTGGTCAGCAGCAGGTGCCGGACGCCGTGCTCGCGCACCAGGTGCCGGGCGAGCAGGCGGCCGAGGCTGCCGGTGCCACCGGTGATCAGCACGGTGCCCTCCGGGTCCAGCGCGACGCCCTCGGCGGCCGCGGTCCCGGCCAGCCTCGGGACGTACGCCCGGCCGGCCCGCAGCGCCAGCTCCGGTTCGCCGGTGGCCACCGCCGCCGCCAGGGCGGCTTCGGAGGCGGGGTCCTCGTCGAGGTCGACCAGGACCAGCCGGTCCGGGTGCTCGACGGCCGCCGCCCGCACCAGGCCCCAGACGCCGGCCTGCGCGAGGTCAGGCGCGCCGTCCACGGCGACCGCGCCCCGGGTGACGACCACCAGCGGCGCACCGCCCTCGGCGAGGCCGTCGGCGAGGCGTTCCTGGAGGACCGCCAGGGCGCGGTACCCGGCCTGGGCGGCCCGGGCCGGAGCGTGCGCGTCGCCGTCGACGGTGATGGCGACGGTCTCCGGCTCGGCGCTCGCACCGTCCGGGAGCGACGCCAACGCCAGCTCCTCCCACCGCAGTTCGTACAGGTCGCCGGAGGCGGGCGCGGCCGAGGCGGCGTTCAGCTGCTCGGCGGTCACCTGCCGGATGCGCAGCGCCGACACCTCGGCGACCGGTGCGCCGGCGCCGTCGAAGAGCCGGATGCCCAGCTGCTCGGTGCTCTGCGGGGTGAGCCGCAGCCGCAGGGCCGAGGCGCCCGCCGCGTACAGCGTCACGCCCTCCCAGGAGAACGGCAGGGTCATCACCGTCGGGTCCTGGCCGTCGAGCAGGTCGATGGCGTGCAGCGCGGAGTCCAGCAGCGCGGGGTGCAGGCCGAAGCCGGCCGGCTCGGCCTCCTCGGGCAGGGCGAGTTCGGCGTAGACCTCCTCGCCCAGCCGCCAGGCGGCGCGCAGGCAGCGGAACAGCGGCCCGTAGCCGTAGCCCTGGTCGGCGAGGCGGTCGTAGCTGCCGTCGAGGTCGACGGGCACGGCGCCGGCCGGCGGCCACTCCGCGAGCGCGTCGGGCTCCGGCGCGTCCGACGGGGCCAGGACGCCGGTGGCGTGCCGGGACCAGGCGGTGCCGCCCTCCTCGGGGCGGGCGTGCACGGTGACCGGGCGGCGCCCGGCGTCGTCGGCGGCGCCGGCGACCACCTGGAGCTGGATCCCGCCCTGGGCGGGCAGCACCAGCGGCCGCTCGATGGCCAGTTCCTCGACCAGGGCGGTGCCCATCCGGTCGCCCGCCTGGACCGCCAGCTCCACGAAGGCGCTGCCGGGCAGCAGCACCACGCCGGCGACGGCGTGGTCGGCCAGCCAGGGGTGGGTGCTCAGCGAGAGGCGTCCGGTCAGCGCGACGGTGTCGCCGTCCGCCAGCCGCAGTTCGGCGCCGAGCAGCGGGTGCCCGGCCGCGGCCTGGCCGAATCCGGCCGCCTCGCGCGGCCCGGACGGGCCGTCGTCCAGCCAGAGCCGGCGGCGCTGGAAGGCGTACGTCGGCAGGTCGATGCGGCGGACCGCCGTACCGTCGTGCAGCCGCGCCCAGTCGATCGGGACGCCGCGCACCTGGAGCGCCCCCAGCGCGGTGGCCAGGGCGACGGGCTCGTCCTTGTCCCGGCGCAGCACGGAGACCAGCGCCGAGCGCTCGGGGTCGGCCAGGCAGTGGGTGCCCATGGTGGAGAGCACCGCGTCGGGGCCCAGTTCCAGGAAGGTGCGGACCTGCTCGGCCTCCAGGGTGCGGATGCCGTCGGCGAAGCGGACGGCCTCGCGCACGTGGCGCACCCAGTACTCGGGCGAGGTCAGCTCCTCGGTGGTGGCCCGCTCGCCGGTCAGGGTGGAGACGATCGGCACCGTCGGCGCGGCGAACGCGAGGCCGCGCGCGACCTCGGCGAACTCCGCCAGCATCGGGTCCATCAGCGGCGAGTGGAAGGCGTGGCTGACGGCCAGGCGCTTGGTCCGGCGGTGGGTGAAGGCGGCCTCCACGGCGGCCACCGCCTCCTCGGTCCCGGACACCACGACGGCGTTCGGCCCGTTGACGGCGGCGATGCCGACGGCCTCCCCGAGGTGCGGCAGCACCTCCTCCTCGGCGGCGTCGACGGCCAGCATCGCGCCGCCGGCGGGCAGCGCCTGCATCAGCCGGCCGCGCGCGGCGACCAGCCGGGCGGCGTCCGTCAGCGACAGCACCCCGGCGACGTGCGCGGCCGCGATCTCACCGATGGAGTGCCCGGCCAGGAAGTCCGGCCGGATGCCCCAGGACTCCAGCAGCCGGAAGAGCGCGACCTCCAGGGCGAACAGGGCGGCCTGGGTGGTGGCGGTCCGGTTCAGCGGCTCGGCTTCGGTGCCGAAGACCAGGTCCTTGAGCCCGTCGTCAAAGTGGCCGCAGACCTCGTCGAAGGCCTGCCGGAACGTATCGAACTCCTGGTACAACTCGCGTCCCATGCCGGGGCGTTGGGCGCCCTGGCCGGTGAACAGGAAGGCCAGTTTGCCGGCCACCGGCTTGCCGCGCAGCACCCCGGGCGCCGGCTCGCCGGACGCCAGCGCGGCCAGTGCGGCGGCGAGTTCGTCCCGGTCGCGGGCGACCAGCGCGGCCCGGTGGCCGAGTTCGGAGCGGCCGGTGGCCAGCGAGTAGGCGAGGTCGGCGATCGGCGCGTCCACCAGGGCGGTCAGCTTGGCCGCCTGGGCCGAGAGCGCCTCCGGGGTGGCCCCGGAGAGCAGGACGGGCAGCAGCGCGGGCTCGGTGCCGGCGGGCTCGGCGGCCTCCTCGGGGACGGCCTCGATGATGGTGTGGGCGTTGGTGCCGCTGATCCCGAAGGAGGAGATGCCGGCCCGGCGCGGGCGCTCGGTCTGCGGCCACTCCCGGGCCTCGGTGAGCAGCTTGACCTCGCCGGCCGTCCAGTCGACCTTGCCGGAGGGCTCGTCCACGTGCAGGGTCCTGGGCAGCACGCCGTGGCGCATCGCCTGCACCATCTTGATCACGCCCGCCACACCGGCGGCGGCCTGGGTGTGCCCGATGTTGGACTTGATCGAGCCCAGCCACAGCGGCCGGTCGGCCGGGCGGTCCTGGCCGTAGGTGGCCAGCAGCGCCTGCGCCTCGATCGGGTCGCCCAGCGTGGTGCCGGTGCCGTGCGCCTCCACCACGTCGACGTCGCCGGTGGACAGCCCGGCACTGGCCAGCGCCTGCCGGATCACCCGCTGCTGCGAGGGCCCGTTGGGGGCCGTCAGCCCGTTGGAGGCGCCGTCCTGGTTGACGGCGGAGCCGCGGATGACGGCCAGCACCTCGTGCCCGTTGCGCCGGGCGTCGGACAGCCGCTCCAGCAGCAGCATGCCCGCGCCCTCGGAGAGCGTGGTGCCGTCCGCGCCGTCGGCGAAGGACTTCGCCCGGCCGTCGGCGGCGAGATTGCGCTGCCTGCTGAAGTCCACGAACGTGTCGACGGTGGACATCACCGAGACGCCGCCGGCCAGGGCGAGGGTGCACTCGCCGCCGCGCAGTGCCTGGGCGGCCAGGTGCAGGGCCACCAGCGAGGAGGAGCAGGCGGTGTCCACCGAGAGGGTCGGGCCCTCCAGGCCGAGGGTGTAGGCGACCCGGCCCGAGGCCACGCTGCCGAGGCTGCCGTTGCCCAGGTAGTCCCGCACGTCCTCCGGCGCGTTGCTGAGCCGGCTGCCGTAGTCGTGGTACATCACGCCGGCGAACACGCCGGTGGCGCTGCCCCGCACCGAGTGCGGGTCGATCCCGGCGCGCTCCAGCGCCTCCCAGGAGGTCTCCAGCAGCAGGCGCTGCTGCGGGTCCATCGCGATCGCCTCGCGCGGCGAGATGCCGAAGAAGTCCGGCTCGAAGTCGGCGGCGTCGTACAGGAATCCGCCTTCGCGGGAGTACGTCCGGCCGGCCTTGCCCGGCTCCGGGTCGTACAGCCCCTCGATGTCCCAGCCGCGGTCCTCCGGGAACGCGGAGATGCCGTCGACGCCGTCCGCCAGCAGCTGCCACAGCTCCTCGGGGGTGCTGACCCCGCCGGGGAAGCGGCAGGCCATCGCCACGATCGCGATCGGCTCGTCGTCGGCCGACCGGGCGTCGTCGGCGGCGGCGGCCTGGTCCGGCTCGTCGGCGCCGAACAGCTCGGTGCCCAGGTGGCCGACCAGGGCGGCCGGGTCCGGGTAGTCGAAGACCAGGGTGGCCGGCAGCCGCAGCCCGACCGCCTGGCCGAGCCGGTTGCGCAGCTCCACCGCGGTCAGCGAGTCGAAGCCCCACTCCCGGAAGGCCCGGCGCGGGTCGAGCACCATGTCGGAGTCGTGGCCGAGCACGGCGGCGACATGGGTGCGGACCAGCTCGAACAGGGCCGCGTCGCGCTCCGCCCGGCCGAGGGCGGCCAGCCGGTCCAGCGCGCTGCCCGGGGCCGAGGCCGCGGCCGCGGCGGTGCGCCGGGCGGCCGGGCGCAGCAGGCCGCGCAGCACCGGGGAGGAGGTGCCCGCCGAGCGCAGCGCGGGCAGGTCCAGGCCGATCGGCACCAGCAGCGCCCGGTCCCCCGCCAGTGCGAGGTCGAGCAGGGCCAGGCCCTCGTCGGTGGTGATCGGGCGCACCCCGGAGCGGGCCATCCGCTCCACGTCCGCCTCGCTGAGGTGGGCGGTCATCCCGGTGCGCTGCTCCCAGAAGCCCCAGGCCAGCGAGAGGCCGGGCAGGCCGAGCGCGTGGCGGTGGGCGGCCAGGCCGTCCAGGAAGGCGTTGGCCGCGGCGTAGCCGGACTGGCCGGCGCCGTCCACGGTGCCGGCGGCCGAGGAGAAGAGCACGAACGCCGTGAGGTCGAGGCCGGCGGTCAGCTCGTGCAGGTGCCAGGCCGCGTCCGCCTTGGGGCGCAGGACGGCGTCCAGCCGCTCGTCGGTGAGCGCGGTGACCAGGCCGTCGTCGAGCGCGCCGGCCAGGTGCAGCACGGCGGTCAGCGGGCGGTCGGCGGGGATGTCGGCGAGCAGCGCGGCGAGCTGCTCGCGGTCGGAGGCGTCGCACTTGGCGACGGTGATCTCCGCGTCCAGGTCGGCGAAGTCGTCCTGGGCGACGCCGCTGCGCCCGGCCAGCAGCAGGTGGCGCGCGCCGTGCTCGGCCACCAGGTGCCGGGCCACCAGCGCGCCGAGCACGCCGGTGCCACCGGTGATCAGGACGGTGCCCTCGGCGTCGAGCGGGCTGCCGGCGCCCTGGGGGGCGCTCCGGGCCAGCCGGGGGACGTGCACCTTGCCGTCGCGGACGGCGAGTTGGGGCTCGGCCGAGGCGGCGGCGGCCGCCAGGGCCTGCTCCACGGTGGTGTCCTGGTCGGCGTCGACCAGGACGAACTGCTCGGGGTTCTCGCCCTGGGCGGCGCGGACCAGGCCCCAGACGGCGGCCGCGGCGAGGTCCCGGACGCCCTCGGCGCCCACCGCCACCGCTCCCCTGGTGAGCACCACCAGGCGGGAGGCGGCGGCCTGCTCGCTGTCCAGCCACTGCCGCAGGGTCTCCAGCACCTCGGCGCAGGCGGCCCGGACGCCGGTGACCGGGTCCTCGTCCCGGCTCACCGGCAGGACCACGAACGCCGGTACGGTCGCCAGTTCGGCCAGGCCGCCCTCGCCGAGCAGCGCGTACGCGGGGACCGGACCGTCCGCCGCGACGACCGGCCAGTCGAGCCGGAACAGGGCGTCGGCGCGGCCGGCCGCGCCGAGCGCGGCGGGGTCGACCGCCCGGGTGGTCAGCGCGTCCACCGAGGCCACCGGGGAGCCGGTGGTGTCGGCGAGCTGGATGGTCAGGGCGTCGGTGCCGGTGATCCGCAGGCGCAGGGCCCTGGCCCCGGAGGCGTACAGCGAGACGCCGTTCCAGGCGAAGGGCAGTCGGGCCTGCTCCGGCTCCTGGTCGCCGCCGAGTCCGGCGGCGTGCAGGGCGGCGTCGAAGAGCGCCGGGTGCAGCGCGAACCGGCCTTCCTCCAGCGGGAGTTCGACCTCGGCGAAGACCTCGTCGGCGCGCCGCCAGGCGGCCTTGAGGCCCTGGAAGGCGGGGCCGTAGTGGTAGCCCTGGGCGGCCAGTGCCTCGTACACGCCGTCCACCGGGACGGCCTGGGCGCCGGCCGGGGGCCAGGCCGCCAGGTCGAAGCCGGCCTCGGCGGTGTCCGGCTCCAGCAGGCCGCTGGCGTGCCGGGTCCAGTCGCCCTCGTCGCCCTCGGGGCGCGAGTGCACGGTCAGCGGGCGCCGGCCCGAGTCGTCCGACTCGCCGACGTGCAGCTGGAGTTGGACGGCGCCGCGCTCGGGCAGCAGCAGCGGCACCTCCATGGTCAGTTCGGCCACCCGGCCGCAGCCGACCTCGTCGCCGGCCTTGACGGCCAGTTCCACGAACGCGGTGCCCGGCAGCAGGACCGTGCCGCCCACCGCGTGGTCGGCGAGCCAGGGCGCGGTGGCGGTGGCGAGCCGGCCGGTGAAGAGCATGCCGCCGCCGTCGGCGACCGCGACCGAGGCGCCGAGCAGCGGGTGCCCGGCGGCGACCAGCCCGGCCGCCGTCACGTCGCCCACCGCCTGGGAGCCGCCGAGCCAGAACCGCTCGCGCTGGAAGGCGTAGGTGGGCAGGTCCACCTTGCGCACCGGCGTCCCGGCGAAGACCGCCGCCCAGTCGAGGGCGACGCCCTGCACGTGCGCCTCGGCCAGCGAGGTCAGGAAGCGCTCCGGGCCGCCCTCGTCGCGGCGCAGCGAGCCGATCCCGGCGACCTCGGCGTCCAGCGCCTCCGCCGTCTCCGCGACGCTGTTCAGCAGCACCGGGTGCGGGCTGCACTCGACGAAGACGCCGTAGCCGCTGTCGAGCAGCAGCCGGGTGGTGCCCTCGAAGAGCACGCTCTGGCGCAGGTTGGTGTACCAGTAGTCGGCGTCCAGGCCCGCGGTGTCGAACAGCGTGCCGGTCACCGTGGAGTAGAACGGCACCTCGGCGGAGCGCGGGCTCAGCCCGGCGAGCTCCTTGAGCAGCCGCTCGCGGATCGTCTCCACCTGGGCCGAGTGCGAGGCGTAGTCCACCGGCAGGCGCTTGGCCCGCACGCCGTCGGCGCGCAGCGCGACCTGCAGCTCGTCCAGGGCGTCGGGGTCGCCGGAGACGACCACCGAGGCCGCGCCGTTGACGGCGGCCACCGAGAGCCGCCCCTGGTACGCGGCGAGCCGCTCACCGACCTGCTCCGCGGCCAGCGCGACCGACATCATGCCGCCGCGCGCGGACAGGTCGTCCGCGATGGCCAGGCTGCGCAGGGCCGCGACCTTGGCGCCGTCGGCCAGCGAGAGCGCGCCGGCCACGCAGGCGGCCGCGATCTCGCCCTGGGAGTGCCCGATGACGGCGGCCGGGCGCACCCCGTAGGAGCGCCACAGCTCGGCCAGCGAGACCATGACCGCCCAGAGCGCGGGCTGCACCACGTCGACCCGGTCCAGCGAGCCGGCGTCGCGGATGACCTCCAGCAGGTCCCAGTCCGTGTGCGGGGCCAGCGCCTGGGCGCACTCGGCCATCCGGGCGGCGAACACCGGTGAGGATTCCAGCAGTTCGGCCGCCATGCCGATCCACTGGGAGCCCTGGCCGGGGAAGACGAAGGCGATCCGGGACTCGTTCTGGCGCCCGCCGCGCACCACGCCCGCCGCGGCGCGCCCGGCGGCCAGCTCGGTGAGTCCGGCGGCCAGCGCGGCGCGGTCCGCGCCGATCACCACGGCGCGCTCGCCGAGCGCGGCGCGGGAGGTGGCGAGGGTCCAGGCGAGGTCGGGCAGCGGGGCGCTGTCCAGGTGGTCGAGCAGCCGCCGCGCCTGGGCGGCGAGGCCCTGCTCGCCCTTGCCGGAGAGCACCAGCGGGAGCGGTCCGGCCACGTCGGCGGCCCGCTGCGGCGCCTCGGGCTCGGACACGCCCTCCAGGATCACGTGGGCGTTGGTGCCGCTGATGCCGAAGGAGGAGACCGCGGCGCGCCGGACCTCGACGCCCGCGGGCCATTCCCTGGCCTCGGTGAGCAGCTCGACCGCGCCCTCGGTCCAGTCCACCTGCGGGGTGGGCTCGTTGACGTGCAGCGTCTTCGGCATCCGGCCGTGGCGCATCGCCATCACGAGCTTGATCACCCCGGCGACGCCGGCGGCGGCCTGGGTGTGGCCGATGTTCGACTTGATCGAGCCGAGCCGGAGCGGCTCGCCGTCGGCGCGCTCCTGCCCGTAGGTCGCGAGCAGCGCCTGCGCCTCGATCGGGTCGCCGAGCGGGGTGCCGGTGCCGTGCGCCTCGACCAGGTGCACCTGGTCGGCGGTGAGCCTGGCGTTGGCCAGCGCCTGGCGGATCACCCGCTGCTGGGACGGCCCGTTGGGGGCGGTCAGCCCGTTGGAGGCGCCGTCCTGGTTGATCGCGCTGCCGCGGACCACGGCGAGCACCCGGTGCCCGTTGCGCTCGGCGTCCGACAGGCGCTCCAGCAGCACCATGCCGACGCCCTCGCCCCAGCCGGTGCCGTCCGCCGAGGCGGCGAAGGACTTGCAGCGGCCGTCCAGCGAGAGCCCGCGCTGGCGGCTGAAGTCCACGAAGGTGTCCGGGGTGGACATCACGGTGACGCCGCCGGCCAGCGCGTAGGCGCACTCGCCGGTGCGCAGTGCCTGGACCGCCAGGTGCAGCGCGACCAGCGAGGAGGAGCAGGCGGTGTCCACGGTGACGGCGGGCCCCTCCAGGCCCAGCGTGTAGGAGACCCGGCCCGAGGCGACGCTGCCCAGGTTGCCGTTGCCGAGGTAGCCCTCGACGCCCTCGGGCACCTCGGCCAGCCAGCTGCCGTAGTCGTGGTACATCACCCCGGCGAAGATGCCGGTGCGGCTGCCGCGCAGGGTGTGCGGGTCGATGTTGGCCCGCTCGAACGCCTCCCAGGAGACCTCCAGCAGCAGGCGCTGCTGGGGGTCCATGGCGATCGCCTCGCGCGGCGAGATGCCGAAGAAGGCGGCGTCGAAGCGCGGCGCGTCGTAGAGGAAGCCGCCCTCGCGGACGTGGGTCTTGCCCGGGGCGTCCGGGTCCGGGTCGTACAGCCCCTCGACGTCCCAGTCGCGGTCGGCGGGGAAGTCCCCCACCGCGTCCACGCCCTGGTCGACCAGCTGCCACAGCTGCTCGGGCGAGCTGACGCCGCCCGGGTAGCGGCAGCTCATCGCCACGATGGCGATCGGCTCGTGCGTCGCCGCCTCGATCCGCGTGTTCTGCTGGCGCAGCCGTTCGTTCTCCAGCAACGACTCGCGCAGCGCCTCGACTATCTGCTCGACGGATGTATCCACGGTCGGTGTCGCTCCCTGATTACTTGGCGTCGCTACGGTCGAGCGCAGTGCGGATGAGATCGGAGATGTCCATGTTCTTGATCGCCGAGGCGCGGTCGGCCTCGGGCTCGGCCGGCGCGGCGGCCGGGGCGGCCTCGGCGGGGGCGGTCTCGGAGAGCTTCAGCAGCCGCTCCAGCAGGCCGGACTCGCGGAGCCTGGCCACCGGGATGCCGGCCAGCAGCTCGGCCACCCTGGCGTCGTCCGGCTCCTCGGCCACGGCCTCGGCCTGCTCCGGGCGCAGCCTGTCCAGCAGGTACGCGGCGAGCGCCGCCGGGGTCGCGTAGTCGAAGATCATCGTGGACGGCAGGCGCAGCCCGCTGACCGCGTTGAGCTTGTTGCGCAGCTCCACCGCGGCGAGTGAGTCGAAGCCCAACTCGGTGAAGGCGCGCCGGGGTTGGACGGCGGCCGAGCCGTCGTGCCCGAGCACGGCGGCCACCTGGGAGCGGACCGCCTCCAGCACCGCGTGCTCGTGGTCGGCGGCCGGCAGGGTGCCCAGCCGCTGGACCAGCGGGGCCACGGCGCCGGCGGCGCCGGAGCCGACGGCGGTGGCCGCGCCCCGGCGGACGGCGGGCCGCACCAGGGCGCGCAGCACGGCGGGGACGGACTCGCCGCGCTCGCGCAGCGCCGCCAGGTCCAGCCGGACCGGCACCAGGGTGGGGCGTCCGGCGCGCACGGCGGCGTCGAACAGGGCCAGTCCCTCGGCCGGGTCCAGCGCGCCGATGCCGGAGCGCTCGATCCGCTCCCGTTCGGCCTCGCCGAGCCGGCCGCCCATCCCGCCGGCGCCCGCCCACAGGCCCCAGGCCAGCGCGGTGGCCGGCAGGCCGGCCGCGGCCCGCTGCTCGGCCAGTGCCTCCAGGAAGACGTTGGCGGCGGCGTAGTTGCCCTGCCCGGTGGCGTCCAGGGTGCCGGCCACCGAGGAGAACAGCACG
This sequence comes from Kitasatospora sp. NPDC056651, assembly GCF_042792155.1. Lineage (NCBI taxonomy): Bacteria > Bacillati > Actinomycetota > Actinomycetes > Kitasatosporales > Streptomycetaceae > Kitasatospora > Kitasatospora sp. NPDC056651. The sequence goes on from NZ_JBHTWX010000075.1 coordinate 11,687, forward strand.
AACCGGCCGATCTCCCGGTCCCGGGTCAGCTCGTGCAGGTGCCAGGCGCCGTCGACCTTGGGCCGCAGCACCGGGTCGATCCGCTCGGGGGTCAGCGAGCCGAACAGGGCGTCGTCCAGGACGCCCGCGGTGTGCACCACGCTGTGGACCGGGTGCTCGGCGAGCAGCGCGGCCAGCGCGGCCCGGTCGGCGACGTCGCAGGCCACCACGGCCGCCTCGGCGCCGAGTCCGGCCAGCTCGTCCCGCAGCTCCCGGGCCTCGGGGGCCTGGAGGCCGCGCCGTCCGGCCAGCACCAGGCTGCGCACACCGTGCTCGGTGACCAGGTGCCGGGCCACCAGCGCGCCCAGGCCGCCGGTGCCGCCGGTGATCAGCACGGTGCCCCACTCGGGGTCGCCCTGCTCGGCCCGCGGCGGCTGGACCCTGGCCAGGCGCGGCACCAGGACGCCGCCGTCGCGCAGCGCCGATTCGCTCTCCCCGGAGTCGAGGGCGGCGGCCAGCAGCGGCAGGGTGAGGCCGCCGTCGGAGTCCACCAGGACGATCCGGCCCGGGTCCTCGGCCTGGGCCGCGCGGACCAGGCCGCGCACGGCGGCGTCCGCCAGGCCCTGACCGGTCAGCACGACCAGCGTGGCCTTGGCGTACCGGTCCTCGCGCAGCCACTCCTGGACGGGGCCGAGCACGGCCCGCAGGGCGGCCCGCACGCCGTCCGGCACCGGCTCGCCGGCCGGCGTCGGGACCGGCAGCAGCAGCACGTCGGGGACGGCGTCGCCGAGTGCGGCCAGGTCCGGGTGGACGGGCAGGCCGAGGCCGAGGCCGTCGGTGCCGAGCACCGCGAACTGCCGGTTGCCGACGCCCTGGGGGGCCAGGTCGGGGCGGGGGGTCAGCTCCACCGCGTACAGCGAGTCCTGCTGGGGGCCGAGCTGTCCGGCCGCCACCGGGCGGGTCACGAAGGAGGAGACCGTGGCGACCGGGACCCCGGCGCCGTCGGCCAGCTCGATCCGGATGCCGTCGCCGTCCTGGCGGGTCAGCCGCACCCGGGCCGCCGAGGCGCCACCGGTGTGCAGTTCGACCCCGTTCCAGGCGAACGGGAGCAGCACCTTGCCGTCCGCCGGTGCGTCGCGTCCCTCGTCCAGCAGGGAGGTGGCGTGCAGGGCGGCGTCCAGCAGGGCGGGGTGCAGTCCGAAGCGGGCGGCGGCGGGCCGTTCGGCGGCGGGCAGTTCGAGCTCGGTGAAGACCTCCTCGCCGCGCCGCCAGGCCGCCTTGACGCCCTGGAAGGCCGGGCCGTACTGGTAGCCCTCGGCGCGCATCCGCTCGTACAGGCCGGTGACGTCGACCTCGGTCGCGCCGGCCGGCGGCCACGGGCCGGACGCCTCGGGGCGGGCCTCGCCGCGCTCGGCGAGCAGGCCGGTGGCGTTGGTGGTCCAGGCGGCGTCCTCGGAGCCCGCCGGGCGGGAGAAGACCTGGACGGCTCCGCCGCGCGCGGCGACGACCTGGAGCTGGACGGCGCCCGACTCCGGCAGCAGCAGCGGTGCCTGGAGGGTGAGTTCCTCCAGGACGGGCAGGCCGAGCAGGTCGCCGGCCCGGATCGCCAGGTCGACCAGGGCCGTTCCCGGCAGCAGGACGGTGCCGAGGACGGCGTGCTCGGTCAGCATCGGGTGGGTGGCGCGCGAGACCCGTCCGGTCAGCACCACCTCGTCGGAGGAGGCCAGCCGGATCTCGGCGCCGACCAGCGGGTGGTCCACCGGCGCCTGGCCGAGGCTGCCCGCGTCGCCCTTGGCGGCCGGGACGTCCAGCCAGAACCGCCGGTGGTGGAAGGCGTAGGTCGGCAGCTCGACCGGCCGGGGGGTGTAGTCGCCGTAGAGCGCGGGCCAGTCGAGGGCGGCGCCGCGGGTGTGGGCCAGCGCGAGGGCGCCCAGCAGCTCCGCGACCTCGGGCTTGCCCTTGCGGGCGACCGAGGCGAAGACCGCCGGCGTGTCCTCGGGCAGGCAGTCCGGGCCCATGGCGCTCAGCACCGAGTCCGGGCCCAGCTCCAGGAAGGTGGTGACGCCCTGCTCGGCCAGCGCGGCGACGCCGTCGGCGAAGCGCACGCTCTCCCGGACGTGCCGGACCCAGTACTCGGGGCTGCGCAGCTCCGCCGGGCTCGCCGGGCGGCCGGTGAGGGTGGAGACGATCGGGATGTACGGCTCGGCGTGGTCCAGCTCGGCCAGCACCGCGCCGAACTCGGCCAGCATGTCGTCCATCCGGGGCGAGTGGAAGGCGTGCGAGACGGTCAGCCGCTTGGAGCGCTCGAAGCGGGCCGCCAGTTCCAGCACCGCCTCGGTGTCGCCGGAGAGCACCACCGAGCGCGGTCCGTTGACCGCCGCGATGCTGACCCGCTCGTCCAGCAGCGGCAGCACCTCGGCCTCGCTCGCCCGGACCGCGACCATCGCGCCGCCCTCGGGCAGCGCCTGCATCAGCCGGCCCCGGGCGGCGACGGCCTTCGCCGCGTCCGCCAGCGACCAGACGCCGCTGACGTGGGCGGCGGCCAGCTCGCCGATGGAGTGGCCGGCCAGGAAGTCCGGGCGCAGGCCGAAGGACTCCAGCAGCCGGAAGAGCGCCACCTCGGTGGCGAACAGCGCGGCCTGGGTGTACTCCGTCCGGCTCAGCAGCTCGGCGTCCGTGCCGAAGACCACCTCCTTGAGCCCGCCGTCGAAGTGGGCGGCGACGGCGTCGAAGTGCTCGGCGTAGACCGGGAAGGCGTCGTACAGCTCCCGTCCCATGCCGGGGCGCTGCGAGCCCTGGCCGGAGAAGAGGAAGGCCAGGGAGCCCTCGTCGGCGGTGCCGGTGACCAGCCCGGGGGCTTCCGTACCGGCGCTCAGCGCGGCCAGGGCTGCGTCGAGTCCGGCGCGCTCGCCGGCCAGCACCACGGCGCGGTACGGGTGGGTGCCGCGGGTGGTGGCCAGGGCGAGGCCGAGGTCCGCGAGTTCCCGCCCGCCGACGGCGGCCAGCCGCTCGGCCTGGGCGGCCAGCGCCTCGGGGCTGCGGGCCGAGACCGGCAGCGCCACCAGGGTGGGCGGGGTGCCGGTGGCCGGCGCCTCCTCGACGGCCGGGGCCTGCTCCAGGATGACGTGGGCGTTGGTGCCGCTGATGCCGAAGGAGGAGACGGCGGCACGGCGCGGGTGCTCGGCCTCGGGCCAGTCCCGGGACTCGGTGAGCAGTTCGACGGCGCCCGCCGTCCAGTCCACCTGGTCCGAGGGGGCGTCCACGTGCAGGGTCCTGGGCAGCACGCCGTGGCGCATCGCCTCGACCATCTTGATCACACCGGCCACACCGGCGGCGGCCTGGGTGTGTCCGATGTTCGACTTGATCGAGCCGAGCCACAGCGGCTGGTCCGCCGAGTGCTCCTGGCCGTAGGTGGCCAGCAGCGCCTGGGCCTCGATCGGGTCGCCCAGCGTGGTGCCGGTGCCGTGCGCCTCCACCACGTCGACCTCGGCGGCCGACAGCCCGGCACTGGCCAGCGCCTGCCGGATCACCCGCTGCTGCGAGGGCCCGTTGGGGGCGGTCAGCCCGTTGGAGGCGCCGTCCTGGTTGATCGCGCTGCCGCGCAGCACGGCGAGCACCCGGTGGCCGTTGCGCTCGGCGTCCGACAGGCGCTCCAGCACCAGCATGCCGACGCCCTCGCCCCAGCCGGTGCCGTCGGCCGCGGCGGCGAAGGACTTGCAGCGTCCGTCGGCGGCCTGGCCGCGCTGGCGGCTGAAGTCGATGAAGGTGTCGGGGGTGGACATCACGGTGACGCCCCCGGCCAGGGCGAGGGTGCACTCGCCGCCGCGCAGCGCCTGGGCGGCCAGGTGCAGGGTGACCAGCGAGGAGGAGCAGGCGGTGTCGACGGTGACGGCCGGCCCTTCGAGCCCGAGCGCGTACGCGACGCGTCCGGAGACCACGCTGCCGAGGGTACCGTTGCCGAAGTAGGCGGCCACCTCCTCGGGGGCGTCGGTGAGCCAGCTGCCGTAGTCGTGGTACATCACACCGGCGAACACCCCGGTCGCGGTGCCGCGGACCGTCGCCGGGTCGATGCCCGCGCGCTCGAAGGCCTCCCAGGAGACCTCCAGCAGCAGGCGCTGCTGCGGGTCCATCGCGACCGCCTCGCGCGGGCTGATGCCGAAGAAGTCGGCGTCGAACTCGGCCGCCCGGTAGAGGAATCCGCCCTCGCGGGAGTACGTCTTGCCGGGCGTGCCGGGCTCCGGGTCGAAGATCGCCTCGGTGTCCCAGCCGCGGTCGGCGGGGAAGTCCGCGATGGTGTCGACGCCGTCGGCGACCAGCCGCCACAGGTCCTCGGGCGACTCGACGCCGCCGGGGTAGCGGCAGCTCATCCCGACGATCACGATCGGGTCTTCCCCGGCCTGGCGGCCGGCGGACGCCGCCACCGGAGCGGCCGGCGCCTCGGGCTCCCCGCCGAACAGGGTGTCGCGGATGTGCTCGGCCAGCACCTTCGGCGCCGGGTAGTCGAAGACGAGGGTGGCCGGAAGCCGCAGCCCGGTCGCCGAGTTGAGGCGGTTGCGCAGTTCCACGGCGGCCAGCGAGTCGAAGCCGAGCTCGGTGAACGCCCGGGTCGGGCTGATCGCCGCCGCGCTGTCGTGCCGCAGCACGGCCGCCACCTCGGTGCGGACCAGCTCCAGCAGGGTGCGGTCCCGGTCGGCGGCGGGCAGCGCGCCCAGGGCGCCGGCGGCGGCCAGGTCGCGGGTGCCGCGGGCCGCCGACGCCCGGCGGTTGACCGGCCGCACCAGGCCGCTGAGCAGCGCCGGGATGCCGTCGGTGCGGCCGCGCACGGCGGCGGCGTCCACCTCGACGGGGACCACCCGGGCCGCGCCGGTGCGCACCGCGGCGTCGAACAGGCGCAGCGAGTGCGCCGCGTCCAGTCCGGGCACCCCGTAGCGGGCGATCCGGGCCAGCGTCGCCTCGTCGAGCGCGGCGCCCATGCCGGCCTCGCCGGTCCACAGGCCCCAGGCGAGGGCGGTGGCGGGCAGGCCCAGCGAGGCGCGGTGCTCGGCGAGCGCGTCCAGGAAGGCGTTGGCCGCCGCGTAGTTGCCCTGCCCGGCGCCGTCGAGGACGGCGGCGAGCGAGGAGAACAGCACGAAGGCCTTGAGGTCCTGCTCGGCGGTGAGTTCGTGCAGGTGGCAGGCGCCGTCCACCTTGGCCCGGAACACCTTCGCCAGCGTCTCCTCGGTGAGCGAGCCGATCACGCCGTCGCGCACCGTGCCGGCGGCGTGGATCACCGAGTCGACCGGGTGGGCGGCGAGCAGGGCGGCCACCGCGTCGCGGTCGCCGACGTCGCAGCCGACCACGGCCACCTCGGCGCCCGCCGCGGCCAGTTCGGCCTGGAGTTCGGGCGCGGAGCCGCGGCGGCCGGCCAGCACCAGGCTGCGCACGCCGTGCTCGGCGACCAGGTGGCGGGCCAGCAGGCCGCCCAGGCCGCCGGTGCCGCCGGTGATCAGCACGGTGCCCCAGTCGGGTGCCGGGTTCGCCGCCGAGGGCAGCACGGCCAGCCTGGGCGCGGTGAACTCGCCGTCCAACAACGAGACTTCGGGCTCGCCGGTGGCGAGCACGGCGGACAGCTCGGTCTCGGTGGGCAGGCCCGGGTGCTCGACCAGGACGAGGCGCCCGGGGTTCTCCGCCTGGGCCGAGCGCACCAGGCCGCGCACGGGGGCCTCGGCGAGCGCGGGCGAGGTGACCACCACCAGGGTGGTGTCGGCGAAGCGGTCCTCGGCCAGCCAGGCCTGGAGCACCCCCAGCACCCGGGCGGTGGCGCCCCGGGCCGCGAGCGCCAGCTCCCCGGAGCCGGCCGCCGCGCGCAGCACCACGGCCCGCGGCAGCGGGTCGGCGAGGCCGGCGAGGTCGGCGTCCTCCAGCACCGCGATCCGCAGCCGCTCCGGCGCGGCCGACAGGCCCAGCGGCGACTGCCGTACGGCGTAGAGGACTTCGTCGTCCGACACCGGGCGGGAGACCAGCCCCCGTACGGTGGCCAGCGGCGCGCCGGTGGCGTCGGCGAAGTCGAGCGCGAGGGTGTCCTTGCCCGGGTGGGAGATCCGCACCCGCACCGAGGCGGCCCCCGCGGCGTGCAGTGACACGCCGGTCCAGGCGAACGGCACCAGCACCTCGGCGCGGGGCTCGGCGCCCAGGTCCGCGGCGTGCAGGGCGGCGTCCAGCAGCGCCGGGTGCAGGCCGAACTCGGCTGCTTCGGCGACGAGTTCGGCGGGCAGCTCGACCTCGGCGAAGACCTCGCCGCCCTGCCGCCAGGCGGCCCGCAGGCCCTGGAAGGCCGGGCCGTAGCCGTAGCCCTGGGCGGCCAGCGCCTGGTAGACGCCGGTGAGGTCGATCGCTTCGGCGCCCTGCGGCGGCCAGCTGTCCAGCGGGCGGGGCAGCGGCTCGGCCTCGGGGGCCAGCACACCCTCGGCGTGCTGGGTCCAGTGCCCGGCGTCCGCGCCGTCCGCCCGGGAGTGGACGGTCAGCCGGCGGCGGCCGGTCTCGTCGGGCTCGCCCACCGCGACCTGGATGCCCGCGCCGCCCTCGGCGGGCAGCACCAGCGGGGCGCCCAGGGTGAGTTCCTCGATCGCGCCGGCGCCCACGTGGTCGCCCGCGCGCACGGCCAGCTCGACGAAGGCGGTGCCGGGGAAGAGCACCCGCCCGGCGATGACGTGGTCGCCCAGCCAGGGCTGGGTCCGCAGCGAGAGGTGCCCGGTGAGCACCACGCCGTCCGCGCCGACGGCCACCACCGCGCTCAACAGCGGGTGCCCGGCGGGCAGTTGGCCGAGGTCGGCGAGGTCGGCGCGGGCCGAGCCCGGCTCCAGCCAGAACCGCTTGCGCTGGAAGGGGTAGTTCGGCAGCTCGACCGGACGCCCGTCCCGGCCGGCGTGGAAGCGGGCCCAGTCCACCGACACCCCGGCGCAGTAGGCCGCCGCCAGGGCCGCCAGGGCCTGCCGCGGCTCGGAGTGCTCGCGGCGCAGCAGCGGGGCGAAGACGGCCGGGGAGCCGTCCAGGCACTCCTGGCCCATGGCGCAGAGCACGCCGTCCGGGCCGATCTCCAGGAAGGTGTCCACCCCGGCGCCGGCCAGCCACTCCATCGCGCCGGCGAACCGCACCTGCGCCGCCACGTGCTCGACCCAGTACTCGGGCGTCGCCACCGCGGCGGTGCACAGCTCGCCGGTGACCGTGGAGACGATCGGGATCTTCGGCGCCGTGTACGTCAGGACCTTCGCGATCCGGCGGAACTCGGTGAGCATCGGCTCCATCAGCGGCGAGTGGAAGGCGTGGCTCACCCGCAGCCGCTTGGTCCGGTGCCCCGCCTCCGCCAGCTCCCCGGCGATCCGCAGCACCTGCGCCTCGTCACCGGAGAGCACCACCGCGCGCGGGCCGTTGACCGCCGCGAGGCCGACCCGGTCGGTGAGCAGCGGCGCCACCTCGGCCTCGGTGGCCTGCACCGCGACCATCGCGCCGCCGGCCGGCAGCGCCTGCATCAGCCGGCCGCGCGCGGCCACCAGGATGGCGGCGTCCTCCAGGGTGAGGACCCCGGCCACGTGCGCGGCGGCCAGCTCGCCGATCGAGTGCCCGGCCAGGTAGTCGGGGCGCAGGCCCCAGCTCTCGGCGAGGCGGAACAGCGCGACCTCGACCGCGAACAGGGCCGGCTGGGCGTACTCGGTGCGGTGCAGCAGCTCGGCCTCGGGCGAGCCCTCGGCGGCGAACAGCACCTCGGTGAGCGGCAGGTCCAGCTGGAGGTCCAGGTAGCCGCAGGCCCGCTCCAGGGCCTCGGCGAACACCGGGAAGGCGGCGAGGAGTTCACGGCCCATCGCCAGCCGCTGGCTGCCCTGGCCGGTGAACAGGAAGGCGAGCTTGCCGGGGCCGGCGACGCCGGTCGCGGCGGTGCCGGCCGGGGCGGTGCCGGCGGCGATGGCGCTCAGCGCGGCGCGCAGCTCCGCGCGGTCCCCGGCGACGATCGCGGCACGGTCGGCCAGGCCGGCCCGGGTGGTGGCCAGCGCCCGGGAGAGGTCGGCGAGGCGGACCTCGTCGCCCTCCAGCAGCGGGAGCAGGTCCGCGGCCCGGTCGCGCAGCGCCTGCTCGCCGCGCGCCGACAGCACGTACGGCAGCACGCCGGAGCCGGCGGGGTCGGCGGGGTCGGCCGGGTCGGCCGGGTCGGCGGCGGGCTCCGCGGCGAGCGGCAGCTCGGCCTCGGCGTCGTGCTCCAGCAGGACGTGGGCGTTGGTGCCGCTGACGCCGAACGAGGAGACGCCGGAGCGGCGCGGCGCCCCGGTCTCGGGCCATGGCCGGCCCTCGGCGAGCAGTTCGACCGCGCCGGCCGACCAGTTGACGTGCGGGCTCGGGGCGTCGATGTGCAGGCTCTTCGGCAGGTAGCCGTGCTGCATGCTCAGCACCATCTTGATCACCCCGGCGACGCCGGCGGCGCCCTGGGTGTGGCCCAGGTTCGACTTGGCCGAGCCGAGCAGCAGCGGCGCGTCCTCGGGCCGGTCCTGCCCGTAGGTGGCGAGCAGCGCGGTGGCCTCGATCGGGTCGCCGAGCGTGGTGCCGGTGCCGTGCGCGTCGACGGCGTCCACCTCGTCGGCCCGCAGGCCGGCGTTGGCCAGGGCCTGGCGGATCACCCGCTGCTGGGAGGTGCCGCTGGGCGCGGTGAGCCCGTTGCTGGCACCGTCCTGGTTGACGGCCGAGCCGCGCACCACGGCCAGCACCCGGTGGTTGTTGCGCCGGGCCTCGGAAAGCCGCTCCAGGACCACCACGCCGACGCCCTCGGCGAAGCCGGTGCCGTCCGCCGCGGCCGCGAAGGGCTTGCAGCGGCCGTCGGGGGCCAGGCCGCGCTGGCGGCTGAAGGCGGTGAAGACGCCGGGGCCGCCCATCACGGCGACGCCGCCGGCCAGCGCCAGCGAGGACTCGCCTGCGCGCAGCGACTGGCAGGCCAGGTGGATCGCGACCAGCGAGGCGGAGCAGGCGGTGTCCACGGTGACCGCGGGGCCCAGCGCGCCGAGCACGTAGGCCACCCGGCCGGAGATGACGCTGGGGGCGTTGCCGGTCAGCAGGTAGGCGTCGAGGCCGTCGGGGGCCTCGTGCAGCCGCGGGCCGTACTCCTGCACCTCGGCGCCGAAGAACATCCCGGCCTCGGTGCCGCGCAGCGCCAGCGGGTCGACCCCGGCGTGCTCCAGGGCCTGCCAGGCGGTCTCCAGGACCAGCCGCTGCTGGGGGTCCATGCCCAGCGCCTCGCGCGGGCTGATGCCGAAGAAGTCGGCGTCGAACTCGGTGGCGGTGTCGATGAACCCGCCGCGCCGGACGTAGCTGCTGCCGGGGGTCTCCGGGTCCTCGTCGAACAGCCGGTCGAGGTCCCAGCCGCGGTCCTCGGGGAAGTCGGAGAGCACCTCGCCGCCTTCGCGCAGCAGCTGCCAGAGCCGCTCCGGCGAGTCGACCCCGCCCGCGAACCGGCAGCCGATGCCGACGATCGCGATCGGCTCTCCCCCAGCCTGGCGGCCGGGAGGTGCCCCCATGCCCGCGCCGAGGTTGGCGGTCGGGGCCGGTTCGGGGGTGACGGCGCCGAGCGCCCCGGTGAGCAGCCGGTCGACCAGCGCGGCCGGGGTCGGGCACTCGTAGACCACGGTGACCGGCAGGTCGAGGCCGGTGGCCGCGACCAGGCGGGCCTGGAGGTCGACCGAGGCCAGCGAGTCGAAGCCGAGCTCGGTGAAGGCGAGCGCGGTGTCCAAGGTGTCGGCGGCCTCCGGGCGTGCGGCCTTCAGCGCCGCCACCGCCGTCCGGCTCACGAGGTCGAGAACCAACCGCCGGTGCTCCGACGGCGCGGCGTCGGCCAGCAGCCGGGCCAGTACTGAATCGGACCTGGACTCATTCATCCGCGCATCTCCACATTCGGCCAAGACCGTTTGGCAAAAGAACAGTTACGCGGGGACGGCAGCGCCCACCCGCGCCTCGCCCCCGTCACACCGCGCCGCTCCCGGAGCCCGTACCGGCTCAGGCGGCACCGCCGGCGAGCACGTGGCCCCGCCCGGCGGCAATCGCTTCGTCGTCGAACTTCCAGCGGATGTAGGACAGCGACCCCAGCAGCTCACCGGACGTCACGGTGCGGGACTCGCCCGCCTCCACCACCCCGGCCAGCGGCAGCCGGCCGATGTCCGCCCAGCGCAGCCGCCCCTCCCCGTCGATGTAGCTGCGGGTGCGCCCCTGGTTGTCGGGGTGCAGGCAGTAGGGGATGTCCAGGTAGCCGCGCTGGAAGGCCAGCAGCATCGCCCGGCCGACGTCCGGATCAAGGTTCAGCACCGCGGAGACCAGCGCCGCGGCCTCCGCGTAGGTCTGCGAGTCGCCGCCGTCGTCGGCGATCCGCCGGGTGCGGGCCGCGCGGGCGGCCGCGTGCTCCAGCGCGCCGACGTTCTCCGCCACCGTCGGGATCCGGACGGACTCGGCGACGGTCTTCACGATCAGCCGCTCCGAGCCGGTCGCGGCGGCCAGCTCGGCCGCGGCGCCGAGCAGGGCGAGCGCCCCGTGCGGCGTGGTGGGGTAGACCCCCATGTACGCGTAGATGACGACGTGCCAGTCCGTGTCCGGCAGCAGCTCGGCGCAGAGCCGGCGCAGCGCGAACACGGCTTCCACGTCCTGCTGTTGGTGCGTCTGCTGGGCGTAGCTGGCCGAGATCGAGCGCAGCCCGTGCTGGTGGAAGAACAGCGCTTCGAGCGCGCTGATCGCCACCAGCTGGCTGGGCGGGCAGAGTTGGCCGAGCATGCAGCCGCCGAAGGTCTCCAGGTGCGGATCCCGCCCGATCTCGCGCAGCCGGGCGAAGAGGTCGCAGGAGCGCGACCAGTTCTCCACCGACTCGCGCAGCGGGATGCGCCCGTACGGGAGGCAGTAGGAGACCGGCCCGCCCTCCGAGGCGTCCAGCCCGACCCGCATCAGCGAGCGGAAGATGTCCAGCGGCGCGGCCGAGCCGTGCCGGACCTGCACCGGGAAGTCCGGGCCGTGGATGCCGTCCAGCACCCGCCTGGTGGTCTCCAGGTCGTGGCTGACGATCGGGTAACCGTTGAGCGATACGCCTTCCAGCAGGGCGAGTTCGGCGGACTCCAGGTCGTTCACCCGGGTGTAGCTGTCCAGGGTGACGGTGCCGACCGTACGGCCGGCGGCACCCTTGGTGGCCAGCAGTCCGGCCCGCATCAGCTCCGGGTCGCTCATCCCCATCCGGGGCTGCACCACGAGTTCACCCGCGTGGTGCGCCCGGCGGACGAACGCGCCGAAGCCTCCGGCCTCGGCGACCTCGCCGGAGCCGTGGAGCCCGCCGACCTCGCCCCCGCTCACGTCAGCACCCGCTGCGGGAGCGAGTCGAGCAGCCGCCGGAAGGAGGCGATGCCCTCCGCCCCGTCGTCGAAGACCGCGTCGTAGCCGGCCGCGACCAGCTCGGCCAGCTGCTCGGCGCTCTGGGCGCCGGCGATGCCCAGCTTGCCGCCGATCACGGCCGGGACGGCGCTCAGCTCGGCGCGCTCGCGCACCTTGCCGATCATCCGGATGCCGTCCTGGTAGCCGTGCCCGTTGACGCTGCTGACCACCAGCAGCGCCGGACGGCGGGCCAGGCTCTCGCTCACCAGCAGGTCGGTGGGCACGCACGGGCCCAGGTTGACCACGTCGAACCCCAGCTCCTCCAGCAGCAGTTGGAGGAAGACCAGGTTCCAGGTGTGCGAGTCGGAGGTGCCGCCCGCGACGATCACCGTCGCGTCCCGCTTGACCACGGTGGGCGCGTTCCGCGCGGCCACCACGGGCAGGTTCGGCGCGGCGGACCCGCTCTGCTCGGTGGGCAGCGACATCACAGCTCCCGGCCGAGCTGGTAGGAACGGACGTGTTCGATCCGCGACACCGAGATCAGTTCCTCGCCGCGGACCAGGATCTCGGTCGGTGCCGGACGGCCGAGGAACATCAGCAGGCTGGCCGTCGGGCCGTAGGCGCCGGCGTTGGGGATGCTCACCACGTCCCCGGGCGCCAGCGCGGGCAGCTCGATGTCCCGGCCGAGCACGTCGCCCGGGGTGCAGAGCGGGCCGACCAGGCTGGCGATCTGCTCCAGCGGGATCCCGTCGTCCTCCAGGCGCACCGAGACCGGCATGATCCGGCCCAGCCCCGACATGCCGCCGAAGATGTTGATCCCACCGTCCAGGATCACGAAGCGCCGGCCGCGGCTCTCCTTGAGGTTGACCACGCCGACCATCAGGGTGCCGCTGTCGCCGATCAGGTAGCGCCCGGACTCGACCGCGAACTTCACCTCGCCGGCGCGCCAGCCGGGGAACCACTCGTCGAGCGCACCCGCCATCGCCTCCCGCAGGTTGCCGTACACCGGCCGCTCGCCGCGGACCGCGTACGGCACCGAGAAGCCGCCGCCGATGTCGACGAAGCGGAAGCGCGTGCCCAGCTGCTCCTGCACCCGGGCGGCCACCTCGATGGTGTGCCGGAACTCCCCGATCAGGCTGTCCTCGTCCTTGGCGTTGCTGAGCGGGAAGAAGTGCGCGCCCGCCACGTCGGTGCCCGGCACGTCGAAGAGCTGCTCGCGCAGCTCCGGCAACGTCTCGCTGTCGAAGCCGAACTGGGACGGCACCCCGGTCATCCGGATGCTCGACGTGGCGCTGGCGCTGGCGCTGTTGACCCGCAGCAGGCAGGTGGCGACCACACCGAGCCGGGTGGCGACCGCGCCGACGTTGCGCAGGTCGCCCAGCGACTCGACGGAGAAGAGCCGCACCCCGGCGCCCAGCGCCTCGGTCAGCTCCTCCTCGGTCTTGCCGGGGCCGGTGTAGAGGATCTCGCCGCCCTCGAAGCCGGCGCTCAGCACGGCGGCGAGCTCACCGGTGGAGCTGATCTCCGCCCGGCAGCGCCGGCCCTCGCCGGCGCGCATCTCGCGCAGCAGCTCGGGGTGCGGGTTCGCCTTCGCCGCGTAGAAGAGCTCGACCTCCTCGGGCAGCGCGGCGAACAGGTCGCGTCGGGCGGCCGCGATCCGGTCCAGGTCGTAGACGTACGACGGAGTACCGAAGCGCTTGGCGAGCTCGGCGTAGCCAGTCACGGAGTGGCCCCTTCGAAGAGTTGAGCGAGTTTCTGGCGGTCGTGCTTGCCGTGCAGCGTGAGCGGCAGCTCCTCGACCACCCGGCACAGGCCCGGCACCTTGGCCGGCTCCAGGCGCAGCGACAGTTCCCGCAGCACGGTGTGCGGCGCCAGGTCGCCCACCACGCAGACCGCGAGGTCGCGGCCGTCGGTCGGCGGCAGCGTCGCGGCGGCCTGGACGCCGGGGATGTCCATCGCGGCGGCCTCGATCTCGATCGTGCTCATCCGCACGCCCTTGCGCTTGAACATGTCGTCCCGGCGGCCCTCGTAGTAGAGGAAGCCGTCCTCGTCGACGCTGCCGAAGTCGCCGGTGTGCAGGCGCCGTCGGCCGCTGACCGGGTCGGTGCGGAAGGCCTTGGCGGTGAGCTCGGGCGCCCGCCAGTAGCCGGGCATCACGTGCGGGCCCTCGACCACGATCTCGCCGGCCGAGCCGACGGGCACCTCGGTGCCGTCCTCGTCGAGGATCAGCACCCGGGTGCCGGGCAGCGGACGGCCGACCGAGGTGGGCTTGCTGTCCTCGAACTCGGGCGGCAGCACCGAGATCCGCTTGCACTCGGTCTGGCCGAACTGGCGGATCACCTCGGCGCCGGGGAAGGCCGTGCGCAGCGCGTCCACGGTGGTCTTGGGCAGCGCGGCACCGGTGTTGGTGAACATCCGGACCCTCGACTCGCCGCCCGGGTCGCGCTCGGCGAGGGAGCAGATCATCGCCGCCAGCGAGGGGACGATCGGCACCACGGTCGCGCCGCTCTCGCGGATGCGCCGCAGCAGCACCAGGTCCGAGTCGGTGTCGGCCAGCACCAGTTCCGAGCGGCCGAGCGCGGCGAGCAGGATCTTGTAGAGCCCGTAGTCCCAGGAGATCGGGAAGCGGCAGAACACCACGTCGTCGGGGCGGTAGCCGAGTTCCTCGTTGATCGACCGGGAGGCGAAGACCATCTGGCGGTGCGGGCAGATCACGCCCTTGGGGGCGGCGGTGCTCCCCGAGGTGTAGACCAGGACGGCGACCTCGTCGGCGTCGACCTCCTGGGCCGGGCCCCGCGCGCCGCTCTCGCGCAGCGCCGTCACCTCGGGCCAGGCCTCGTCGAAGCCCAGCACCTCGACCGGGGTGAGGGCGGCGATCCGCTCCACTGCGGTGTCGGCGACGATCACCAGCCGGGGTTCGGCGTTGCCGAGCACCGAGCGCAGGTGGTAGTCCTTCATGCCCGGGTTCAGCGGCACCAGGACCGCGCCGCGCCGGGACGTGCCGTAGAACAGCGCCACCAGTGCCCGGTTGCTGGGCAGTTGGACCAACACCCGGTCGCCGGGGCGGACCCCGCGCGACTCCAGCCAGGCGTCGACCGCGTGGCTGTGCTCGACGAGCTCCCGGTAGGTCCACCGGCCGTCCCGGTCGCCGACCGCGACGGCACCGGGCGCGGCGTCCGCCGTCGCCTCGTCGAGCACCCCGTGCACCAGCACGGCCGGCTCGGCCTGCGGTATCGCGTCACCACTCACGGCGTGTGTCCGTCCTCTCCATTGTGAGCCTCACTCGGATGTCGTCGCGGCCTGGAGTGCGAGCTGCTTGCGGTCGATCTTCCGGTTCGAGTTCAGCGGGAACTCGGCCAGGTGCCGGTAGCGCTTGGGGACGATCGCCACCGGCAGTGTCTTGCGCAGCTCGCGGGCGAGCTGCGCCGGCGGCACGACCTCGCCGGTGTAGAAGACCGCCAGCTCGACCGAGCCCTGGACGGGCACCGCGACGGTGACGGCGTCCTGCACGCCGGGGCACTCGCGCACCGCGGCGTCCACCTCGGCCAGTTCCACCCGGACGCCGAGCACCTGGACCTGGGCGTCGCCCCGGCCGAGGTAGAGCAGCTCGCCGCCCGCCGCCCGGCGGACCCGGTCCCCGGTGCGGTAGAAGCGCCGGCCGTCACGGTCGAAGAAGCGGCCCTCGTCGTCGCCGGCGTCGAGGTATCCCGCGGTCGACTGCGGTCCGGCGATGCACAGTTCGCCCTCGACCTCGTCGTCCTCGCCGTCGGCGTCGAGCAGCAGGTGGTGGTGTCCGCCGTGCACCGAGCCGATCGGCACCATGCCGTTGAGCGCGTCCTCGCCCGCCCAGCGGTGGACGGCGACGGTGATGGTCAGCTCGGTCGGCCCGTAGAGGTTCTCCAGCGTCGAGTCCGGCGCCGCCGCCAGCCAGTCGCCCGCGTCCTGACAGCTCAGCGCCTCTCCGGCGAAGAAGCTCCAGCGCAGCGAGGGCATGGTGGCGGGCCCGAGGCCGCCCATCCGCCGCACCAGCGCGATCGCGCTGGGGGTGGAGAACCAGACGGTCAGGCCGTTGTCGGCGATGAACCGCGGCATGTCCCGGTAGGCCTGCGGCGGGGCGACGACCAGCGTGCCGCCGGCTCCCCAGGCGCAGAACAGGTCGAACATCGCGCAGTCGAAGTTGAGGTCGAAGTTCTGCGAGAACACGTCCTCGGGACCGAAGTCGTACCGCTCGTCGAGCAGGCCGAAGTAGTGGTGGGTGTTGGCGTGGGTGACCGGGACGCCCTTGGGCCGGCCGGTCGAGCCCGAGGTGAACAGGACGTACGCGGTGTCCTCGCCGCGCACCGGCACCGGCTCGGACAGCGCGCCGCCCGCCGCCGTCGGCACGGCCGGCTGCGGCTGGCCGCCCGGGGCGAAGAGCACCGGGAGGTCGACGCCCTCCTCCCACAGCGCGGTCAGCGCGGGCAGCGCCTCGTCGTCGGCGATGATCGCGCCGACTCCGCTCGCCTCGATCATCTGCCGGGTGCGGGCGGCCGGGAAGGCCGGCTGGAGCGGGACCATGGTGATCCCGGTGTAGAGGCCGGCCAGGATCGACGCGTACGCCGAGGGGCCCTTGCCCGCCAGCACGCCGATCGCCGCAGGCCGCGACGGCAGGTGGGCCAGCAGCGACCCGGCCAGCAGCAGCGCGCGCTCGTGCAGCTCCTGGTAGGTCAGGCTGGTCCCGCCCGCCCGCACCGCCGGGCGGTCCGCCGACTTGGCGAGTCCGCGCAGGAAGCGCCCGGCCAGCGCGAGGTCCACGGTGTCATCCATCGTGGTGGCCTTTCGTGTCTTCGTCCCGTCAGGCCTGGACGCCGGGCAGCAGGCCCGCGACGGTCTTCCAGAGCACGGCGGGGGTCTCGAAGGTCTCCAGCGTCAGCGCGTCGTCCAGGAAGCGGATGTCGTAGGCGGCCTCCAGCCGGCCCAGCAGCTCGACGGTGCCGAGCGAGTCCAGGCCCAGCTCACGCAGCGGGGTGTCGTCCGTCAGCTGCTCGCCCGGGGGAAGGAAGGGCAGGAAGCCGCGCAGGGTCTCTTCGAACTTCTCGTCCCACATGGTGACTCCATCAGTGTCGTTGTTCGTCGGGTGTGCTCAGGTGGCGGCGGCGCGCTCCGGCGCTCAGCGGGCGGCGGGCCGGCGCCGGGGGGTCATCGCCAGGCGGGGATTGGCCGGCAGGACCTCGAAGTTCCCGGTGGTGCACGAGACCCGGCCGAACAGGCTGTCCGGGCCGGCGACGCAGACCCGCTCGATGCCGAAGCCCTTGAGCCCGGCCAGCGCGTCCGGCCAGCGCAGCGGACGCGTCACGCTGTCCAGCAGCATGGTGCGCACCTGCTCGGCCGTGGTGAGCAGCGTGCCGTCCTGGTCGGCCACCACCGGCAGCTTCGGGTCGGTGAAGGTCAGGGTGGACAGCACCTCGTGCTCGATCCTGTCCCGCAGCCCGCCGAAGGCGCCCGAGTGCAGCGGCGGGCGCATGGTGTAGAGCGGCATCCCGCCGACGGAGCGCAGCCGCTGCTGCGTCCACTCCACCCGGGACTCGCGCAGCGAGAGCATGTAGAAGCCCTCGTCGATGTAGCAGGAGATGTCGTGCCACTCGCCCTGCTCGTCCAGCTCGGCGAGGATCTCGCGCAGCTTCTCCTCGGGCGTGCGGACGAAGGAGAGCACCACGATGTCGGTGTGCTCCCGGGCGAAGTACTCGTCCATGCAGCGGGCGAGTTCGGCGGTCATCCGCACCGCCTCGGCGGTCGGGAGCGCCTGGGCGAAGGCCACCGCCGCCTTCTCGCCGAAGCTGGCGCCGAGGACGGCCTCGGCCTCGACGCCGAGGACGGCCCGCGCCCATTCGGCGCTGGCCAGGCAGTTGACCAGGAAGGCCACCTGGGCGGCCTCGGAGTAGTCGCCCTCGGCCTCGCGGAAGGCGTCGACCAGGGAGTAGCCGAGGACCTCGTCGGCGACCGAGACCAGCTCCCGGGCGAACCGGTTGGCCACCATGAACCGGCCGACGTCGTCGAAGGAGGCCGGGCCCATGCCGGGGAAGACCATCGCCGTCCGCTTCGTCACGACCGGACCTCCCCCGCCGGGCGCACCAGCTCGGCCGGCCGCTCGGCCAGCTCGTCCAGGAAGCCCGTCATCACCTCGGTGAAGCGCTCCGACTCCTCCAGGTGCGGGCAGTGGCTGGAGTTCTCGAAGACCTCCCAGCGCACGGTGGGGATGCGGTCGAAGTAGGGCTGCATCGTCACCGGGGTGGCCTCGTCGTACTTGCCGCTGATCAGCAGCGTCGGCGTCCGGATCAGGTCCAGCTCCTCGATGATCGACCAGTCCTTGAGGGTGCCGATGACGTGGAACTCGTTGGGCCCGTTCATCGTGTAGTACACGGTCGGGTCGTTGTAGATCTCCATGAAGGAGGAGAGGAAGTCCCTCGGCCAGGGCAGGATCCGGCACACGTGGCGGTCGTAGAACACCCGCATGGCGGCCAGGTACTCGGGCGACTCGAAGGTCTCGGCCGCCTCGTGCCGCAGCAGGGTCTCCTGCACGTCCGGCGGCAGCTGGGCGCGCAGCACGGCCATCTCGCTGAGCCACAGCGGGTAGGAGGCGGGCGAGTTGGCCACCACCAGGCCGCGCAGTCCGGCCGGCCGGGTCATCGCGTGCTTGGCGGCGAGCAGGCCGCCCCAGGACTGGCCGAACAGCACGTAGTTGTCGGCGATGCCCAACTGCTCCAGCAGGTTGGACAGTTCGGCGGCGAAGAGGTCGACCTTCCAGAAGTCGGCGCCCTTGTTGGGCAGATGGGTCGAGCCGCCGTTGCCGATCTGGTCGTAGTGCACCACCGGCCAGCCCCGCTCCGCGAGCTCGGTCAGCTGGAGCAGGTAGTCGTGGGTGCTGCCGGGGCCGCCGTGCACCACCACCACGGCGGGCTTGTCCGCGGTGAGATCACCGGTGACCCGGTACCAGGTCCGGTACTCCCCGAACGGGACGGTTCCCTTAGCACTGGGCTCCAGGGGCACGGTAACCACCTTTGTCGACAGACGTGTTCGGGGTGAACGGAATCGTGATCCGGTCCCGACGCTAACGCGCGGCGACGGCCCGACTGGACCCCTAGCGGCCCCTAGGTCGGACCCCGGGTCGGGTAGGGGTGAACGGGCGGCGGCGCAGGCCACACCGGTAGGGGGCGGCAGGGGGTGTGGAGCGGTGATGGCGCCGCCTAACGTGCGAGCAGCGTTCGAATGAGTTCGTTCGAGTCAGTTCGAGAGGGCACCATGACCCAGACTGCCGACCAGGACCGTACGGCCACCCAGCCGCCGGCCTTCCCGATGCCGCGTTCCTGCCCCTTCACCCCGCCGGCGCAGTACGCCGAGCTCCGCGAGAATGAGCCGGTCGCCCGCGCGGTCCTCAAGGTCAACGGCAAGCCCACCTGGCTGGTCAGCACCTACGAGGGCCTGAAGAAGGTGCTCGGCGACTCCCGGGTGAGCGCCAACCTCAAGCTGCCCGGCTACCCGCTCCAGGTGCCGGTGCCCGAGGAGATGCTCCAGGCCGTCCCGCTCACCTTCCTCTCCATGGACCAGCCCGAGCACACCGTTCAGCGCCGCCTGCTCGCCCCGGAGTTCACCCTGCGCCAGATGCGCGCGCTGCGGCCGCGGATCCAGCAGATCGTGGACGCCCAGATCGACACGATGCTGGCCAAGGGCGGCCCGCAGGACCTGGTGGCCGCGCTCGCCCTGCCGGTGCCCTCGCTGGTGATCTGCGAGCTGCTCGGCGTCCCCTACGAGGACCACCCGCGCTTCGAGCACTGGGCCGGCCAGATCATGAACCAGGACATCAGCGACGCGGAGCGCGGCCTGGCCCACTACGAACTCGACCAGTACGTCGACCAGTTGGTCACCATCAAGGAGACCACGCCGGGCGACGACATGATCAGCCGGCTGATCGCGGCCAACCGCGCCGAGCCCTCGGTCGAGCACTCCGACATCGTGAGCATGGCCCGGCTGATGCTGGTCACCGGCCACGAGACCACCGCCAACATGATCGCGCTGGGCACCCTGGCCCTGCTGGAGCACCCCGAGCAGCTGGACGCGGTCAAGGCCGACGCCGGCCTGCTGCCCCAGGCCGTCGAGGAGCTGCTGCGCTTCTTCAGCATCTCCGACGCCGGCACCGCCCGGGTCGCGCTGGAGGACATCGAGGTCGAGGGCGTGGTGATCAAGGCCGGCGAGGGCATCCTGCCGCTCAACAACTCCGCCAACCACGACGAGAGCGTCTTCCCCGACGCCGACACCCTCGACATCCGGCGCGAGGCCCGCAGCCACCTCGCCTTCGGCTTCGGCATCCACCAGTGCATCGGCCAGAACCTCGCCCGGATCGAGCTGGAGATCGTCTACGAGACCCTGTTCCGGCGCATCCCCGGCCTCAGGCTGGAGGTCCCGATGGCGGAGCTCAAGTTCAAGGACGACGCCATCGTGTACGGCATGTACGAACTGCCCGTCACCTGGTGACCCACCCGGATCGACCCGACCAGTCTCGAACCCGACTCCGAGAGGGCACCATGACCACGCAGGACCGCCCGGCCACCGACCTGCCGGGCTTCCCGATGACCCGCGCCTGTCCGTTCAGCCCGCCGGAGCAGTACGCCAAGCTCCGCGAGACCGAGCCGCTCTCCCAGGCGGTCCTCAAGGTCACCGGCAAGCCCGCCTGGCTGGTGACCACGCACGAGCACGTCAAGACCGTGCTCGGCGACTCCCGGGTGAGCTCCAACCTGAAGCTGCCCGGCTACCCGCACCAGTTCCACATCCCCGAGGAGATGCTGCGCGAGGTCCGCCTCATGCTGCTCTCGATGGACCCGCCGGAGCACACCTCCCAGCGCCGCTACCTGATCCCCGAGTTCACCGCCCGGCGGATGCGCGCGCTGCGCCCGCGGATCCAGGAGATCGTGGACAACCGGATCGACGCGATGCTCGCGGCCGGCGGGCCGGTCGACCTGGTGTCGGCGCTCTCGCTGGCGGTGCCCTCGCTGGTGATCTGCGAGCTGCTCGGCGTCCCGTACGAGGACCACCCGCAGTTCGAGGAGTGGTCGGCGCTGATGATGAACCACGACATCAGCCCGGAGGAGTACGGCGCCGCGGTCATGGGCCTGGACATGTACCTCGACAAGCTGGTCTCCGCCAAGACGGCCGAGCCCGGCGACGACCTGATCAGCCGGTTCATCGAGAAGAACCGCGAAGAGCCGATCGCCGACCACACCGACATCGTCACCATGGCCCGGCTGATGCTCGTCGGCGGCCACGAGACCACCGCCAACATGATCTCGCTCGGCGTGCTCGGCCTGCTGGAGCACCCCGAGCAGCTCGACGCGATCAAGGCGGACCCGGAGCTGCTGCCCGGCGCGGTCGAGGAGCTGCTGCGCTTCTTCAGCATCTCCGACTCCGGCACCGCCCGGGTCGCGCTGGAGGACATCGAGATCGACGGCACCGTCATCAGGGCGGGCGAGGGCATCCTGTCGCTCAACAACTCCGCCAACCACGACGAGAGCGTCTTCCCGGACCCGGACACCCTGGACATCCGCCGCGAGGAGGCCCGCAGCCACCTCGCCTTCGGCTACGGCATCCACCAGTGCATCGGCCAGAACCTCGCCCGGATCGAGCTGGAGATCGTCTACGGCACCCTGTTCCGGCGCATCCCCGGCCTCAAGCTGGCCGTCCCGATGTCCGAGCTCAGGTTCAAGGACGAGGCGCTGGTCTACGGCGTCCACGAACTGCCCGTCACCTGGTGACCGCCCAGGACAGGGCCCCGGAACCCACCCCACAGAGCGAGGAACCACCACCATGCGCGTCAGCATCGACCCCGACCGGTGCGTGTCGGCCGGCCAGTGCGTCATGCTCGCCCCCGACGTCTTCGACCAGGACGAGGACGGCATCGTGACACTGCTCGACGAGGAGCCGCCCGCGGAGCTGCACGCGGTGGTCCGGCAGACCGCCTCGCTGTGCCCGGTGCGCCTCATCCAGCTCTCCGAGTAGCCGACGCACTCCCCCACCCATCGCCCCGCCGGACGCCCCACCCGTCCGGCGGGGCGCGGCGCGTCCCCGGGCGGCGGGCCCGGCGTCAGGGCGTCTGGACGGGGGCGCCCAGCCGGTAGTCGTGGGCGGTGAACGCGGCGGCGACGGCGAAGCGGTCCGCCCGCACGAGCGTCTGGCGCCACTCGACCGGCCGGCCGCCGGTGTCGTGGCCCAGCCGGTCGATCGCCAGCAGCGCGGTGGTCTCCGGGCAGTCCAGCAGGATGCGCTCCCCCCGGCCGGGGACGACGGCGCGGATCCGCTCCCAGCCGCCGCCGATCCGGCTGCCGCAGTGGCGTTCCAGCTCGTCGTAGAGCGAGGTGTGGGTGAAGTCGACGTCCAGCAGCGGGCCGGCCACGTCCGCGGGCAGCCAGATCCGGTCCACCGCCAGCGGCTCCTCGTCCGCCAGCCGCACGCGCTCCAGGTAGACCAGCGGGGTGGACTCCTCCAGGCCCAGCCGGGCGGCGATGACGCCGTCGGCGCGCCGGTCGAGCGCGCGCACCACGCTGCGCTGGACGGCACCGACCTCCTCGACCGCGCGGAAGAGGCTGTACGCCTCACCCATGTCCTGCTCCAGCGGGCGGCTCGCGGTGAACCGCGAGACCCTGCCGCGCTGGGCGGTGACGAGGCCCTCCTCGCGGAGCTTGCGCAACGCCTCGCGGACGGTGTGCCGGCTGACCTGGTACTCGGCGACGAGGTCGAACTCGCCGGGGAAGACGTCGCGGAACTCCCCCTCGTCGAGCCGGCGCAGCAGGTCGGCGCGCAGCTGCGCCCACAGCGGGCTGCCCGAGGAGCGGGTGAGGGGCCTGCGGCCGGGCTCGGAGGTCACGGCGCCGTCCTGGGGGTCAGGGGTCGGGTGGGTGGTGCGGGACACCTGGTGAATGGTGGTACGTCCGGGGGGTCGGCACAAAATCGGACGCCCGCCGGGTCCGGCGGGCGTCCGACAGGTGTTGGCCGTGGCGGCCGTGGCGGCCCCGGCGTCCGTCGCGTCCCTCAGAGGAGGACACCGGTCAGCATGAAGGCGGCCACCGCGAGCAGCAGCACGGCGAAGGTCCGTTGCAGGGCGGCGCCGGACAGCCTGCCCGCCAGCCGCTTGCCGTCCCAGGCGCCGAGGACGGCGGCTCCCACGAACGGCAGGAAGACCGCCGGGTCGAGGGACACCCCGGAGACGGTGAACCGGGTGGCGAGGGAGACCAGCGAGTTGATGACGATGACCACCAGGCTGGTGCCGACGGCCGTACGCATCGGCAGCCGGAGCACGGACACCAGCGCGGGCACCGCGAGGAAGCCGCCGCCGACCCCCAGCAGCCCGGTCACCGCCCCGAGCCCGGCCCCGGCGGCGACGGTGCCCAGCGGCCCGCCCCGGCCGGGCGCCTCCCCGTCCTCCCCGTCCTGCCCGCCCCGCCCGCCCTGCCCGTCCCGCCCGTCCCGCCCGTCCCGCCCGGCCGCCTCGCCGGGAGGCTCCTCGGCCGGCCCGGGCCGCGCGGCCCGGGCGCCGCGCAGCATCGCCGCGGCGGCCAGCGCCGCCAGCGCCGCGAACGCGCAGGTCAGCACCGGCTGCGGGACGCGGTGGGCGAGCACCGACCCGCCGACGGCGGGGAGCACCCCGGCCGCGGCGAACAGGGCGCCGGTCCGCCACCGGACGGTGCCGGTGCCGGTGTGGCGGGCCAGCGCGGTGGCGGAGGTGACGGTGACGATGACCAGGCTGGTCGTCCCGGCCTCGGCGGTCGACAGGCCCAGCAGGTACACCAGGGCCGGCACGGCCAGCACTCCCCCGCCCCCGCCCAGCGCGCCGAGGGCCACGCCGACCGCGGCTCCGCAGAGCAGAGCGGCGATCAGGACGCTCACGCCGGGACGCCGTCCGGGCCCTGGTCGGCGGGGCGGACGACCTCACCGTTCCAGGCGGCGAAGCCGCCGCGCAGGTCGACGGCCTCGAAGCCCCGGGCCCGCAGCACCGACGCGGCCACCGAGGAGCGGTTGCCGCCCGCGCAGATCACGGTCAGCGGCCGATCGGTCGGCAACTCGCCGAGGCGGGCCAGGAGTTCGGGCAGCGGTATGAGCCTGGCGCCGGGGATGGTTCCCAACTCCCGCACCTCGCCCGGGAGGCGGATGTCCAGCAGCTCGAAGTCCCTCTCTTCCGCAGCGAGTTGCTCGTCGAGCCGGTCGGCGTCCACTCGCCCGGCGGCGGTCAGGTGCGCGGCGTCGACCGCCTCCACCGGGGCGTCCAGGGCGCCCAGGACCCGGTCGAAGCCGATCCGGGCCAGTCGGTTGCGGGCCTCGACGGCGTCCTCCGGGCCGCCGCACAGGACGGTGGCCTCCTGAGCGTCGAGCACCTGGCCGGCGAGTTCGGCGAACCGTCCGCCGAGCGGGATGTTGACCGCGCCGTGCAGGTGGGCGGCGGCGAACGCCTCCGGGTCCCGGGTGTCCAGCACGGTGGCACCGCCCGCCCGGGCCGCCAGGAAGGCCTCCGGGGTGAGCGCCGGGACGGGCGTGTCCTCGTCCAGGACCGGACGGGCCTGGCGGTTGCGCACCGAGGTGAACGCGAAGTAGGCGGGCACGGCGGGCTGACCGGCGGTCACCACGGTGACGAACTCGTCCTCGGTCATCTCGGCCAGCGCGTAGTTGCCGCGGCGCTGGTTGCCGATCGTGCAACTCAGCTCGCTGGAGAGGTTCTTGCCGCAGGCCGAGCCCGCCCCGTGCGCCGGGTGGACGCGGGTGTCGTCGGGCAGCGTCAGCAGGGCGCGGGTCGAGCGGTAGAGGAGACGGGCCATCTCCTCGGCGGAGCGGCCGCGCGAGCTGAGCAGGTCGGGGCGGCCGACGTCGCCGATGAACAGCGTGTCGCCGGTGAGCACGCCGAACGGGACGGCGTCACCGGCGTGTTCGCGCACGACGACGCAGATCGACTCCGGGGTGTGGCCCGGCGTGTGCAGGATCTCCAGGTCGACCTCGCCGAGGACGAGGTGCTCGCCGTCCTCCAGCGGGTCGGTGTCGAAGTCGAGCACACCGGCGGAGCCGTAGGAGATCCGGGCGCCGGTGCGCTCGGCCAGCTCCAGGTGTCCGGAGAGGAAGTCCGCGTGGATGTGGGTCTCGATGACCCGCTCGATGGTCAGACCGTGCCGCTCGGCGGTGGCGATGTACTCCTGGACGTCGCGCTGGGGGTCGACCACGACGGCCCGGCCGGTGGTGCGGTCACCGACGAGGTACGAGGCGTGGGAGAGGCAGTCGAGGTAGAACTGCACGAAGACCAGGGGTCCGGCGGGCTGCGTCATCGCTGGCTCCTTGAGGGCGGATGCATGAGGGGGGACGTCGCGGGGTGGCGACGGTGAGGGGCGAGGGGCCGCAGGGCTCAGGCGAGCCCGCGGAGCATGAGATTCCAGTAGAGGAACGGCAGTCCGCGCCGCTTGAGGTGCCACATGTCGGTGCGCTCGCGGACGGTGTCGATCACCGGGATCGACGGGGTGGGCCGCCCGGTGTAGTCGAACTCGGCGAGCAGCATCTTGTTGCGCGCGGTGGTCAGCGGGCAGGACGAGTAGCCCCCGTAACTCGCCGTGGGCTCACGGCCGTCGAGAACCGCGAGGAGGTTCTCGACGAGCACCGGCGCCTGCCGGCGCACGGCGGCCCCGGTCTTGGAGTTCGGCGACGATCCGGCGTCACCGACTGCCCACACGTTCGGGTGGCGGACGTGCCGCATCGTGTGCTTGTCGATCTCGACGTAGCCGGCCGGGTCGTCGGCACCGGCGAGCGGGCTTCGCTTGATCCAGTCCGGGGCGCTCTGCGGCGGCACCAGGTGGGCGACGTCGTACGGCAGGGTCGTCGTGCCGCCGGTCGACAGCTCGGTGACGACCACCTCGCGGGCGTCGGGGCGCACCTCGGTGACCTCGCTGCCGTAGTGGACCTTGATGCCGTACCGGCGCACCACGTCGTCCAGCACCCGGGCGAACTCCGGGACGCCGAAGATGGCGGCGCCGGGGATCACCAGGTGGACGTCGATCCGGCCGAGCACGCCCTCCTTGCGCCAGTGGTCGGCGGCCAGGTAGGCGATCTTCTGCGGAGCGCCACCGCACTTGATCGCACCGGCCGGCATGCCGAACACCGCGGTGCCGGAGCGGGTGTCGCGGACGAAGCGCCACGTCGCGGGGGCGTACTGCGGCAGGTAGTTGCTGGACAGGCCGTCCTTGCCGAGCCCGGCCTCCAGGCCCGGGATCCGGTCCCAGTCCAGCTGGATGCCGGGGCAGACCACCAGGTGGTCGTAGGAGACGGTGCCGCCGTCGTCCAGCGCCACCTCCCGGGCCTCGGGATCGACGGCGACGGCCGCCCGGCGGATCCACGCCACGCCCTTCGGCATCACGGACGCCTGCGGCCGGATGCTCTCCGCCAGTGGCGCCCGGCCGCCGCCGACCAGCGTCCACAGCGGCTGGTAGTAGTGGTGCTCGCTCGGGTCGAGCACCGCGACGTCCTGCTCGCCGGCCCGGCGCAGCCGAGCCGCGACCGTGATCCCCGCGGTCCCGCCGCCGATGATCACGATCCGGTGATGCCTGGTTATCAAGAGGGCCCTCCCTGGCCTAATGTACGGACATAAGCTAGGCCCGCAGCACCACAGCTGCAAGACATTGTCCGTACATTTGCCTCCGGGGCATGGGCCCGCCCCGTTCGCGGGCCGGCGAACGCGAGAGGAGGCCGAGCGTTCGCTCGGCCTCCTCTCGCGGATCACACGGCTGTCGGAGCACCCGGTGGCGGCTCAGCCGCGCACTCAGGCGGTCAGCACCTCCCGGTAGCGGGCCAGGGCCTGGAGGGCGTAGCCGTTCGCCGTGTGGTCGTGGCGGTAGAGCAGCTCCAGGAAGTAGACGCCGACCAGGCTCGGGTTCCACAGCGCGTTCTCGTTGCGGTTGTCGATCAGCCACCGCGCGCCGCGCGCCAGGACCGGGTCGAGCGGATCGACCCCGGCACCGATCAGACCCAGCACGGCCATCGCGGTCTCCTCCGCGGTCGACGGGCCGTCCGGCGCCGGGGTCCGGCCCCAGCCGCCGTCCGGGTTCTGGTTGAGCCGCAGCCAGGTGACGCCGCGCCGGGCCACCTCGGTGTGGCCGAGGCCGACGTCGCCGAGCGCGCGCAGCACGGAACCGGTGCCGCTCACCCGGCCGGTGTACCACTTGTTGTCGATCCCGCCGTCGGCCCGCTGGATCGAGCGGAACCACTCGTAGGCGTGGACCAGCCGCGGGTCCCCCGGCAGGCAGGCGCCGGAGAGCCCGAGCGCCGAGACCGCCTCCGCGGACATCACCGCGCAGGGCCCGTAGAGCACCTTGGGCGAGCGCGCCTTGCCGACCAGCGCGAACGACGGGTCCATCGAGGCGATCCGGCCGACCTGGGCGAAGCAGCTCCACGACCCGTCGTAGTTCTGCTGCTTGAGCAGCCAGTCCGCGCCCTTGCGCACCTGCGGGTCGCGCACGTCGGCGCCGCCGCCGGCGAGGGCGATCACCGCGTCACCGGTGTTGCCGCTGTTGGGCCAGCCGGACGGCAGGCCCCAGCCCCAGCCGCCGGAGGGCGCGCCGGTCCAGATGAACTCCTCGTGGCGCTGGGCGCCGCGGATCCAGTCGAGGCCCTTGCGCACCCGGGCGTCGTCGCCCAGGCCCGCGTGCTGCATGCCGACCGTGATGAAGTTGGTGGCGTCGACCTCCAGGTCGCGGGTGACCGCCCAGGCACCCTCGGGCTTGATCGTCGCCCGGAAGTACTTCAGGCAGTGCCGAACGATGTCCGGCCGCTGCTTGGCCAGGGTCAGCCCGATCACCACGTTCGCGGACATCATCGGGGACTCGACGAAGCCGCCGTCCGGGCCCTCGAACTCCACCAGGCCGACCAGGTACTCGATCGCCTTCGGGGTCGCGGCCCGGTTGACGGCGCGGCGCAGCCGCCCGTGCGGACGCTCGGCGGCCATCAGGCCCCAGGCCATGGCGGTGGGCATCGCGAAGGTGAGCTTCTTGCGCAGCGGGGCGGGCAGCAGGGCGATCTCGATCGGCACCCGGAGCAGGTCGTCGTCGCTCACCAGGCCGGCCAGGGCCAGGTAGAAGTGGACGAGGACGGTCAGCGAGCACCGCTCGACGTCGCGGACGGCCTCCATGCCGCCGAACTCCTCGACCCGGCGCCAGCCGCGGCGGATCTGCTCGGCCGCGCGGTCGGGGGCGATCAGGGCGAGGGCGGCGACGGTGAGGGCGGTGCCGTTCAGGGTCGACTCGGTGTCGACGTCGTCGCCCCAGCCGCCGTCCTCGGCCTGGGTGCGCAGCAGGAAGGCGATGCCGCGCTCGATCAGGTCCGCGCAGCCCTCGGGGTCGGCCAGGTGCATGGCGATCACCACGTCGGCGGTGGACGGGGCGCTCGGGGAGAGGCGTCCCTCCCAGCTGCCGTCGGAGCGTTGCAGGTCGAACAGGGCGTCGGTGGTCTCGGCCAGGGCCTGGTCGAGGTCGGCGCGCAGGGTCCCCTCGACGGGCGGGGTCCCCTCGCCGGGCGGGGTCCCCTCGACGGGCAGGGACTTCTCGGCGGGCAGGGCGTTCTCGGCGGGCAGGGCGTTCTCGGCGGGCAGGGCGCTCTCGCCGGGCGCGTTGGTCGTCATGGTGGTCACCTCCGGGTGAACCCGGATGTATCCGGGGCGGTCGGGGGGGCCGGCGGGGGCGCCCCGGGCGCGCGGGAGGGGGGGGCGGGGTGGGGGGGCGCGCCCCCCGGGGGGGGGGGGGGGGTTATTCACAAAAGACGCGGCCC
>NZ_JBHTWX010000075.1:39848-45582 GCF_042792155.1 Kitasatospora sp. NPDC056651
CGTGCGGGGGGGGCTGGGCGTGGGGGGGGGGCCGGGCGCACTCGCGGGGCGGGTTGGTCGTTTTGGTGTCCCCCCCGGGGTCACCCCGGTTTTTGGGGGGGGGGGGGGGGGGCCGGGCGGGCCCCCCCGGGACTCGCGGTAGCGGGGGGCTGGTTCGGCGGACGCGCCCCCGGGGGAGGGGGACGCGTCCGCCACGTGGTGCCGGTGGGCCGTCATCGCCCCCGGGGCACGGGGGCGTCGAGCGGGGAACGGGACGCGGCGGCGGGGGCGTAGCGGCGGATCGTCTGGGCCGCGTCGGCCTCCCGGTCCAGCTCGCCGCTGCTCGCCGCCTGCTTGATCGCGGCCAGCGTCGCGCGCGCCTGGTCGGTGTCGAGGGCGAGGCCCATCGAGTCGGCCACCGTGCGCACCGCAGACACGCCGGAGTGCTTGCCCAGCACGATGCGCCTGCTCCGGCCGAGCAGTTCGGGCCGGTAGGGCTCGTAGGTGCTCGGGTCCTGGGAGATGCCGTCCAGGTGGAGCCCGCTCTCGTGGGTGAACGCGTTGGCTCCCACCACCGGCTGGTACGGCGGCACCTGCACCCGGATGAGCTCGGCGACGTACTCGGCCAGCGACTGGAGCTCGCCGAGGTCGAGCCCGGTGTCGTGGCCGAGCGCGGTGCCGAGGGCCATGACGACCTGCTCCAGCGGCGCGTTGCCGGCCCGTTCGCCGATGCCCAGGACGCTGCACTGCACCCCGGAGGCCCCTGCCGCGAGGCCCGCGAGGGAGTTCGCGGTGGCCAGGCCGAGGTCGTTGTGGCAGTGCACGGCGAGGGGCAGCGGGCAGCCGGCGCCGACCGCGCGGACCAGCGCCGCCATCGAGGCCGGGTGCGCGATGCCCACCGTGTCGGCGAGGCCGAACGAGTCCGCCCCGGCCTCGGCGGCGGCCAGGCCGACCCGGATCAGCACCTCGGGATCGGTGCGGGTGGCGTCCTCGGCCGCGAAGACGACCTGTCGCCCCGCGCGCTTGGCGCGCCGGACGGCCCGGTCCACGCCGGTCAGCACCTCGTCCAGGCTCATCCGGAGCTTGTTGGTCAGATGGCTCTCGGAGGTGCCGATGAAGATCGCGATGCTGTGCGCACCGGTCTCGATCGCGGCGTCCACGTCGCGGTCCAGCGGCCGGGCGATCACCTGCACCAGCGCGTCACCGCCCGCGTCGACGATGCCGCGGATGGCCGCGGCCTCCTCGGTGGAGACGGCCGGGAACCCGGCCTCGATCAGCGGGATGCCCAACGCTCCCAGGCGGCGCGCGAGTTCGCGCTTGTGGGCGGGTGTGAACACCACGCCCGGCATCTGCTCGCCGTCGCGCAGCGTGGTGTCGCTGATCACCACGGTGCCCGGCAGTTCGGGCCCGGCGTCCACCGCGTCGGTGTCGGCGGCCGCCCGTTCCCTCACCTGGGCGCGGGCGGTCGCGACGGGCTCCGGCCGCGCCGCCCCGGCGTCGGCGGCCGTGGGGGGCGCCGCGAGCCGACGGAAGCTGTTGAACAGCTGGTTCAGGCGGATCATGTCGGCGGGCGGGGCGTCCATGGTCAGCCGCCGGGAAAGGTAGGCGCGCCGCGGGTTCGTCCGGCCGAGCAGGAAGATGTCGCGGAACACCGCGCCGGTGGTGGTGATGGTCACCAGCGGGACGGTCGCCCGCGGTTCGTCGCCGTCCTCCTCCAGCAGGCGGACCACGCCGCCCTCGCTGAGCAGCAGGACGCGCGTGTCCGGCGCGCTGAGCCGGATGTCGATCCGGCGCTCCCACGCGGACAGCCCGGCGAGCAGCTGCGGTTCGGCGCCCAGCAAGGCCAGTTGGCCCCGGACGAAGTCGCGGACCTGCTCCGGTGTCACGGCCTCGTCCTCCGGCGCCGTGGCGGCGGGGCGGGCGCCGAACTCGTGGCGCTCCCGGAGCTGTCGCTGGCTGAACCAGGTCGCGGCGACAGCCGCCACGGTCAGCGGCACGCCCAGGGCCGGGCCCGGCGTCCAGACCGCGAAGGAGCCGGCCAGCACGATGCGGGTCATCACCAGCACCGCGTGGGCCCGGTAGGCCTGCGGGCGGGTCTCCCCGTGCGGGCGCAGCAGCGGGCCGACCGCGGCGGCGGCGCTCGCGGCCGCCACCAGCAGGGCGAGCACGTAGCCGGTCTGCCAGGGCCGGCCGAGGATCGCGGGCGCGCTCGCGGCCAGCGCGTACGCCCCGGCCAGCAGCAGCGCGGCCGTGCCCGCGGCGCGGGTGGCCCCGCGGTCGACCGCGAAGGTGCGGTAGCCGCCCTCGCGGTCGCCGTCGATGTCCCGGACGGCGCCGACGAGGTTGGACGCCGCGTCGTGCAGCCAGAAGACCAGGGCGACCGGCAGCAGCCGTGCCGGCGGGTAGTCCCCGACCATCATGGAGCCGTACAGGAAGGCCAGCGCGGTCATGCTGCCGCGCACGATGTTGCCGCTCAGGCCGCGGCCCTTGAACACCTTGCTGTAGGCGACCCCGGCCGCGAACGCGCCGAACACCAGCAGCACCGTGCGCCAGTTGAGCACCAGCGAGAGCAGCCCGCCGGCCGCGCTGCAGGACAGGAAGCAGCACAGCGCGGTCGTCGCGGACATCCGGCCGGAGGGGATCGGGCGCTGCGGCTTGGCCTTGGCGTCCAGCTCCCGGTCGAAGTAGTCGCCGCCGTAGAGTCCGCCGAGCCAGCCGAGGGTCGGGATCGCCCAGGCCGCGAGGCACCGCGCTGCTGACGCGTGGGGGTTCGCCAGCAGCGCTCCGGCCAGGCCGACCAAGCCGACGTAGAACGCGGTGTAGGGCCGCCACGTCTCCAGGTGCGCGAAGAGCGTGGTGCGGATGCTGGGGCGGACTACCGGCACCGGCTGACCGCCGTCTTGGCGAAGTACTCCAGGCTGCGCCTGCTCTGGCTGTCCGGCAGGCAGGCGAGCGTGTCGATCGCGTCGGCCGCGAACTTCCGGGCCTCCTGCGCGGCGCGCTCGATGGCCCCGTGCTCGGTCAGCAGGGCGAGCAGGCGGCGGTGGCGCTCCTCCAGGTCGCCCTCACCGTTCATCAGCTCGTCGAGCTCGGCGGCCAGTTCGGGGCCCGCCTCGGCGCGGCAGAGCAGGATGGGCAGGGTGAGCCGACGGTTCGCCAGGTCGCTGCTGCTCGACTTGCCGGCCTCCTCGGAGGTGGCGATGTACGGCAGCAGGTCGTCCCAGATCTGGAAGGCGACGCCGAGGTAGGTCCCGTAGCGGCCGAGCGCGTCCGCCTGCTCCGGGGTGCCGCCGCCGAGGGTGGCGCCGATGTCGCAGGAGGCCCGGAAGAGCGCCGCGGTCTTGTTCTCGATCATGCGCAGGTACGAGTTGATCCGCATGTCGCCCTTGAGCCGGATCTCCTCCTCCATCATCTGGCCCGCGCACAGGTCGGCGCCGGCCTGGGCCGCCTTGGCCATGGCCCGCACGATCCGGTTCGCCTCGACGCCGTTGGCGGCGCAGGTGGCGAGGGCCGCGAAGAGGTAGAAGATCAGCGCGTCGCCGCCGACGATGGCGTCGGCCTGGCTGTATTTCGCGTGGACGGCGGGCATTCCGCGGCGGAACTCGTCGCCGTCGATGATGTCGTCGTGGATCAGGCTGGCCAGGTGCGCGCCTTCGGTGCCGGCCGCGGCGGGCATCACCTGGTGCAGGTCACCGCCGACGGCAG
The DNA here is from genome assembly GCF_042792155.1 of Kitasatospora sp. NPDC056651. NCBI lineage: Bacteria > Bacillati > Actinomycetota > Actinomycetes > Kitasatosporales > Streptomycetaceae > Kitasatospora > Kitasatospora sp. NPDC056651. Next base: position 43,533 of record NZ_JBHTWX010000075.1, read on the forward strand.
CCGCGCTCTCCAGCAACAGGATCGGACGGAAGTACTTGCCCGGGGTCACCAGCGCGTAGCTGCACACCTCGGCGAGCCTGTCACCGTCCGTCCAGTCGCCGCGCAGGCGCTGGAGCACCAGGTCGGCGAGGTAGGCGACGCGGTTCCGGCTCGACGCTTCCTCGGAGGCCCCGTAGGAAAGGAGACCGTCTTCGATGGAAACTCGCCCCGAGAGTTCAGGAAAAGACAACTTCTGCATATCTATCCCAATCCATCTGCCCGGTTCCTGCGGGTCACGATGAAAGTTCAGTGGAATGCAAGTGGTGGCATGACGAACGGGAAGACGAAAACAGAGGAAAAACCGGCCGAACCGCCGAAGAATCCGAAGGAAATTCCCTTCGGATGACTTCCGGACAGTTCACCAGAAGAGTCGACACGCGTCCGGAAAGCGGACACAGCCTTTCGCTTGACATCCCCCGTCGTCCATACATCAGCAAGGCCTTCGACCCCGCTCAACCCCGAAGCGGTGAGGAATCCAATCGAGATCCATCACCATGTGATCGGAGATTATCGGCGGCGCTGGCGCCATGTCAAACACTTGTCCGCGGAACGCTGGTGCTCCGCGCCGCTGCGTAGCGACGCCATACCGGAACGTGATTTGAAGATCGGCTGTCTACCCATCAGACAGGCCGCGCGCTATTGTTCGCCGCATGTCCAGGACTATGCACACGTACGACGTGATTATTTGCGGGGCCGGGGCCGGGGGAATCGCCGCGGCCATCATGTTCGGGCGACAGGGGAAGAGCGTCCTGCTCCTGGACAAACTCCATGACACCGTCGAAACGTTCAAGGGCGAACTACTTCAGCCCGGTTCCCTCGGCATCCTCGACGGCCTCGGCGCGCTGCAGCCGCTCCGCGACGCCGGCGGCCGCGCCATCGACCGGTTGTCCTGCGCCACCGCCACCGGCGAGGAACTGTGCGCCATGGAGTACCGATGGCTCCCCGGCGACTACAACCACTGCATGACCCACACCTACAAGGGCATCCTCGACAACTTCGTGGGCATCCTTCCGGACACCGTCGAGTTCCGCCGGCGGGTCACCGTGGAATCGCTGACCCGCGACGCCGACGGCCGGGTGAACGGCGTGAACGTGCGTCAGGGCACCGGGCGCGAGGAGATCCACGCGCCGCTCGTCGTGATCGGCGACGGACACGCCTCCAAGCTGCGCGGCCAGCTCAACATCACCGTCGACACGACCCCCTACGACCACCAGGTGGTCGCGATCGACCTGACCGACGAGCCCCACCTGGCCACCCAGGCCACCACCTTCGTCACCCCGACCGGCATGCGCGTCATGTACCCGATGCCGCACGACGGCGGCCGGCTCTACCTCCAGGTCCCGCGCGGCTTCGTCAACCGCGTCGGCAAGCAGGGCCTGCCCGCCTGGCTCGACGGCGTGATCGCGGACTGCCCGGCGCTGGCGCCCGTCCACGACTCCGCCCGCCGCGGCCTGGAGACCTCCCGGGTGCTCTCCGCCCGCCGGTTCATCGCCCCCGAGTTCCACCGCGCCGGCGCGCCGCTGGTCGGGGACGCGGCCCACGCGGTGCACCCGATGGCCGGGCAGGGCATGAACGCCGCCATCGCCGACTCCGCCGCGCTGACCCAGTTGCTCGACGGGGTCGACCACGCCGACTCCGCCCGCGTCGACCGGGCCCTGAAGAGCTACGGCACCAAGCGCCGGGCGGAGGTCCGGACGATCTCCGAGTTCAGCCACCGCTTCGCCGACATGTTCACGGACACCGCCACCAAGCTCCGCTTCGCCCGCTCCACCTACATCCTGAGCCGCCACGGGCGCAACGAGCGGCTCTGCTACAAGATCATGCACAACATCTCCGGGCTGGGCTACCAGCCGTTCAGCGTCCTCGACCGCCTCCAGCAGCTCGGCCTGCCGGACCGTCACGCCCAGCTGCCGGCCCACGTCCGCCGGCTCGAGACGGTCTGACCGGGCCCGTCGGGTCCGAGCGGCAAACCAGCCGGCTCGCCGTCCCCCACCACACCTCGGTGGGGGAC
>NZ_JBHTWX010000076.1:0-24075 GCF_042792155.1 Kitasatospora sp. NPDC056651
CCGGCCCGTCCGCCGGGCCGGCCGGCTCCGCCGGCGCCGCGACCGGGCCGAGGCAGTTCGCGGTCGGGGACGACGTCGGCTTCCTGCACGTCCCGGCGATGGGCCGGAACTTCCAGGTGCTGATCCGGATGGGCACCTCCACCGACGTCCTGGACGAGGGCGTGGCGGGCGTCTACGAGCAGCCGTACAAGGCCGCGATGCCCTGGGACGAGCAGGGCAACTTCTCCCTGGCCGCCCACCGGGACGGCCACGGCGCCAAGTTCCACGACCTGGACGCCGTCCACAAGGGCGACGCGGTCGTGGTCGAGACCAAGGACAAGTGGTACGTCTACCGGGTCGACAACACCCTGGCGGAGACCTCCAAGTACGACACCGGCATCGTGGCTCCCGTCCCGGCCCGCTCCGGCTACGCCGGCCCCGGCCGCTACATCACCCTGACCACCTGCACGCCGGTGTACACCTCGCGCTACCGGATGGCGGTCTGGGGCAGCCTGGTGCGGGTGGACGACATGGACGCCAACCGCACCCCGCCGCCGGAGCTGCGCGGCTGAGCCGGAACGGCCGGACGAACGGCCGGACGAACGCCCGAGGGCCCGCCACCGTGCTTGTGGCGGGCCCTCGGGGGTGCTGGGGGGTTACCCGGGCTCCCGGCCCCGGTTCAGCCGAACCAGGGGAATACGGGAGGCCTAGTGGTCCCCTTTGGGGGGTGTGGTGGTGGCGTCTCCCCCTTTGGGCGGCTCGGCCGCCTTGATCCACAGCTGGATCTGGGTGTTCGGGTCGACCGGGGTGCCGGCCGACGGGTTGCTCTGCTGCACCATCGCGTTCGGGTCCGGCTGGCCGTTGACCACGGAGTAGGTCAGGCCGAGCGCCTTCAGCTGGTTCGCGGCGTCGCCGAGCTTGACGTTGGCCAGCGGCGGGACCTGGACCTTCTCCGGCGCCTTGTAGATCGTCAGCGCGATCTTGGTGTTGGCCGGGGCCTTGGTGTTGGCCTGGACCGACTGCGAGGCGACGGTGTTGACCTTGGTCGGGTCGTTGGTCGTCGCGGTCTTCGACGTGTCCACCTGGAAGCCGAGGCCCTGGAGGGTGTTCTGCGCGTCCTCCTTCTGGGCGCCGACCACGTTCGGCACGTTGACCTTGGCCTTGCCCTGCGACACGGTCAGCTTGATCGGCGTGTTCGGGTCGACGGACGCGTTGGCCGCCGGGTCCTGGGCGGTGACGGTGTCCTGCGCCGCGGTGTCGTCGTCCTTGTACTCGGTGGTGACGTTGGCGAAGCCGAGGTCGTTGAGGGCCTTGGTGGCCTGGTCCTTGGGCTTGCCGACCACGCTGGGGACCGGCGCCTTGGCCGGGCCCGAGGAGATCTGCACCGTGATGGTCGCGTTCTCGGCGACCTGGGTGCCCGACACCGGGTTCTGGGCGCAGACCTGGTCCTTCTTGATGTTGGCGTCCGGGCAGGCGATCTTCTCGCCCTCGGTCACCACCAGCTTGGGACCGGCCCCGGTGGCGGCCGTCTTGGCCTCGGCCAGGGTCTTGCCGACCAGGTTCGGTGCGGTGACCTTCGGCGGGTCCGTCTTCCCCTTGTCGGCGAACATCGCCTGGGCGACGAAGAAGGTGCCGACCAGGACCAGCACGGCGGCCACCGCCAGCACGATCCAGGAGGTGTTGCTCTTCTTCGGCTGGTCCTCGCCCCGCCGGCCGCCGCGGCCGTAGCCGTCGTCGTTGCCGCCGCCCGCGGCGCCGGCGTAGGTCTGCCCGTAGCCGTCGTCCTGGTAGCCGCCCGGCTGCCCGTAGCCGGGCTGCCCGGAGGCCTGCGGCAGGAGGGTGGTCGGGCCGCCGCCGGGCTGCTGCGGCAGCACGTTGGTCTGGCCGTACGGGTCGTGCTGCTGCGGGTAGCCGTTCTGGTCGTAGCCGTAGCCGGCCGCTCCCATGCCGTACGCGGCCTGCTGGGCGGCGGCCACCGGCAGGCCGTCGAGGAAGCGCTCGATGTCGTCGCGCATCTCGTCGGCGGTCTGGTAGCGGTAGTCGCGGTCCTTGGCGAGCGCCTTCAGCACGATCGCGTCGACCTCGGGGCGCACCTCGGGGTCGAAGACGGACGGCGGCTGCGGCTCCTCCCGGACGTGCTGGTAGGCCACCGCGACCGGCGAGTCGCCGACGAACGGCGGGCGGACGGTCAGCAGCTCGTAGAGCAGGCAGCCGGTGGAGTAGAGGTCGGAGCGGGCGTCGACCTGCTCGCCCTTGGCCTGCTCGGGGGAGAGGTACTGGGCGGTGCCGATGACGGCCGAGGTCTGCGTCATGGTCATCCCGGCGTCACCCATCGCACGGGCGATGCCGAAGTCCATCACCTTGACGTTGCCCTGGCGGGTCAGCATCACGTTGGCCGGCTTGATGTCGCGGTGCACGATGCCGGCCCGGTGCGAGTACTCCAGGGCCTGGAGGATGCCGATGGTCATCTCCAGCGCCCGCTCGGGCAGCAGCCGGCGGCCGGAGTGCAGCAGCTCGCGCAGCGTGGACCCCTCGACGTACTCCATCACGATGTACGGGATGGAGATGCCGTCGATGTAGTCCTCGCCGGTGTCGTACACGGCGACGATCGCGGGGTGGTTCAGGGACGCCGCGGACTGCGCCTCGCGGCGGAAGCGGGCCTGGAACGACGGATCCCGGGCCATGTCGGCCCGGAGCGTCTTCACTGCGACGGAGCGGCCGAGCCGGGTGTCATGGCCGAGGTACACCTCGGCCATGCCGCCGCGTCCGAGGACGCCGCCGAGCTCGTACCTGCCGCCGAGGCGACGAGGCTCTTCCATACTTCCGACCCTCTCCCTCACCCGCCGGTGAGGTTGTGACGTAGGTGTCCCCGCACGCTCCTGGGTGACTCCGCGTGGTCCGCGACCGTGCTCCGGCCGGGCCGTTCGGTGTCTCGCGGGCGGCAACGGGCACACCCGCTGCTGGCGGATACGCTACCGGTCGTGCCGCACCGGGCCGGAGTCAGCCGTCGGCCGATATCAGACCGGTATCCGGACGGGACTGGTCATCGTGACATTCCCCTCACCCCGGACCGGCGCTCCTACTTGCCGAGTGCGGCCTGCATCACCGCCTTGGCGATCGGGGCCGCGAGCCGGCCGCCGCTGATGCCGTCGCGGTTCTGGGAACCGTCCTCGACCACCACCGCGACCGCGACCGACTGGCCGTCCGGGGTCTTGGCCCAGGAGGTGAACCAGGCGAACGGCAGCCCGGCGTTGTCCTCGCCGTGCTGCGCGGTGCCGGTCTTGCCGCCGACCTGGAGGCCGGGGATCTTGGCGTTGGTGCCGGTCCCGTTCTCGACCACCGAGACCATCAGGTCCTGCATCTTCTTGGCGGTGTCGGCGCTCATCGCCTGGGAGAACTGCTTCTCGGTGTGCTTGGAGATGGTGGTCAGCGTGGCCGAGCGCTCCTCGGCCACCAGGTACGGCTGCATCAGGCTGCCGTTGTTGGCGATCGCGGCGGAGACCATGGCCATCTGGAGCGGGGTGGCGCGGGTGTCGTGCTGGCCGATCGAGTCCTGGGCGGTGCCGTCCGGGCTCGAGCTGTCCGGGAAGACGCTCTTCTCGGAGCGGACCGGGGTGTCGATCGTGCTGTTGAAGCCGAACTTCTCGGCCTGCGCCCGCATCCGCTCCTTGCCCAGGTCCGCGCCCATCTTGGCGAAGACCGTGTTGCAGGACTGGTCCATCCCGGACTTGACGGTGGCGTTCTCGCAGCGCTCGTTCGGGCTCTCGTTCTTCAGCTGGGTGGTCGTGCCGGGCAGGACCCACGGCTCCGGGGTGTCCGTGGCGTCGTCGATGCTCTGGTACCGGCCGTTCTCGAACGCCGCGGTCGCGGTGACCAGCTTGAAGGTCGAGCCGGGCGGATAGGTCTCCTTCAGCGCCCGGTTGAGCGTCGGCTTGTTCGGGTCCGCGTCGAGGGCCTTCCAGGCGTCCTGGTCGGCCTTCTCGCCGCCGGCGAAGGTGCCGGGGTCGTAGGAGGGGGTGGAGACCATTCCGAGGATCGCGCCGGTCTTCGGGTCGAGGGCGACCACCGCGCCCTTCTTGTTGCCCATCGCGTCGAAGGCGGCCTTCTGGACCTTGGCGTTGATGGTGGTGACGACGTCGCCGCCGCGCTTCTGCTCGCCGGTCAGCATGTCCAGGGTGTTGCGGAAGAACAGCCGGTCGTCGGTGCCGGAGAGGATGCCGTCCTCCAGGTTCTCCAGCTGGCTGGAGCCGTAGGCCTGGGAGGAGTAGCCGGTCACCGGGGCGTACATCGGGCCGTCGACCCAGGAGCGCTTGTACTTGTAGCGCAGACCGTCGACGAAGTCGGACCTGGTGACCGGCTGACCGCTGACGATGATGTTGCCGCGCGGGTGGGCGTACCGGTCGTACAGCTGGCGCTTGTTGTTCTTGTTGGTGGCCCAGGCCTCGGCCTGGACGCCCTGCACCCAGTTGGTGCGCACCATCAGGGCCAGGATCAGCACGAGGCAGAAGATCGAGACCCGGCGGATCGGCTTGTTCATCGGGTGGGTCCTCCCTGGCCCTCGGGGGCCGGGGCCGGTTCGACCCCGGGTCGGCGGGCGCTGTCGCTGATCTTCAGCAGGATCGCGACCAGCGCCCAGTTGGCGACCACGGACGAACCGCCCTGGGCGAGGAACGGCATGGTCATACCGGTGAGCGGGATCAGCCCGGTGACACCACCGGCGACGACAAAGACCTGGATCGCCATCGCGGAGGAGAGGCCGACGGCGAACAGCTTGCCGAACGGGTCGCGGGCGGCGAGCGCGGTGCGCAGACCGCGCTGCACCAGCAGCGCGTACAGCAGGAAGATCGCCATCAGACCGGTCAGTCCCAGCTCCTCGCCGAAGGAGCCCAGGATGAAGTCGCTCTTGGCGGCGAAGGCGATCAGCCAGGAACGCCCCTGGCCCAGGCCCGAGCCGGTGACGCCGCCGGAGCCGAGCGCCATCAGCGACTGGCCGATCTGCTCGGTGGCGCCCTTCGGCGGGTTCGCGCCGAAGGCGGCCATCGGGTCGAGCCAGGCGTCGATGCGGACCTTGACGTGGCTGGCGGTCGAGGCGACCGCGACCGCGCCGCCGACCGACATCAGCAGGCCGAACAGGATCCAGCTGGTCCGCTCGGTGGCGACGTAGAGCATCACCACGAACAGGCCGAAGAACAGGAAGGACGTGCCCAGGTCGTTCTCGAAGATCAGGATCAGCAGGCTGAGCAGCCAGATCACGACGATCGGGCCGAGGTCGCGGCCGCGCGGCAGGTACAGGCCCATGAACCGGCGGCTGGCCAGCGCCAGGGCGTCCCGCTTGACCATCAGGTAGCCGGCGAAGAACACGGTCAGGACGATCTTGGCGAACTCACCGGGCTGGATGGAGAAGCTGCCCATCCGGATCCAGATCTTGGCGCCGAAGTCCTCCGCCCGGGACGGGAAGAAGGCCGGTGCGGCGAGCAGCACCAGGGCGACCACCATCGAGATGTAGGTGTAGCGCTGGAGCACCCGGTGGTCCTTCAGCAGGACCATCACCCCGATGAAGCCGGCGATCCCGAGGGCCGACCACATCAGCTGGTTCTCGGCCGCCGGGTAGTTGCCCCTGAGCAGCTTGCCCGCCTTGTCCAGACGCCAGATCATCACCACCCCGAGCCCGTTCAGCAGGGTGGCGATCGGCAGCATCAGCGGGTCCGCGTACGGCGCGAAGCGGCGCACCAGCAGGTGCGCGACGAGGGCCAGGGCACCCATGCCGAGTCCGTAGCCGAGCATGCCGGCCGGGAGCTTGCCGTCCATCGCGAGGCCGACGTTGGCGTACGCGAGGACCGGCAGCAGCACCGCGAAGACCAGCAGGGCCAGCTCGGTGTTGCGCCGGTTGGGCGTCTCCTGCGGGGAGATGGTGGTGTTGCCGCGCCGCCGGGGGACGGCGCGCTCCGCCGCCCGGCGCCGGCCGGCCCGGGTGGGCTGTTCGCTCAGGTCGTAGCTGCTCACGTGGTGACCGCTCCCTGACGGCCGGCTCGCCCGCTCGGGGCGCTCCTATGTCGGATCACGGACGTCACTGCTTCGGGCAGGCGTTGGCCCGGCTGAGCTCGTCGTCGGTCAACGGGGCGTCGCCCTGCGCGCCGGCGGCCGGCGGGGTGGCGTTCGGCACCGGGACGGGCGCCGCCGGAGCGATCGGCGACGGCGTGGTCGCGGGCGCGGTGCTCGGTGCCGCCGTGCCCGGGAGGACCTTCTTCTCGGTCGGGGTGGGCGTGGTCGCCAGGTACGCGGCCGGCGCGGCCTGGCCGGGCGCCGGGGTGGCCTGGGTGGCGGGCTTGGCGGCCCGGCGGCACAGCTGGACCCAGTTGTCGAGCTCGGTGACCGTCGTCTGGGCGTCGTTGAGGCTGCCGACCGAGATGGTCTTCTTCACGTGCGCCTGCTGGTCCTCGGGCAGCCACTTCAGCTGGATCTGGCTGTACGAGGAGTGCACCGAGGACAGGCTCAGCCCGGCCAGGTTCTGGTTGATGCCCTGGTAGATCGCGACGTGGTCGTCCTGGGTGCCGACGTAGTACTGGTCCTGGGTCCACTGGTAGCCGAACCAGCCGGCGCCGCCGAGCAGGCCGAGCGTGACCAGGACGGCCATCGAGATCGTCAGGCCCCTGCGCCTGCGCTTCGGGGGCTGCTCCTCGTCGAAGTCCTCGGTGCCGTACACCGAGGGCTCGCCGGAGCCGTAGCCGTACCCGCCCTCGTAGCCCTCGGCGGGGCCGAAGCCGCCCGGCGCCCCGCCCTCCTCGTAGCCCTCGGCGGGGCCGAAGGCGCCCTGGGGGCCGCGGCCGAGGCCGGCGGCGCGGCCGGCCGGGGTGTCCGCGATCGAGCGGTCGGTGGCGGTGGACGACGGCGGGGCGTCGGCGACCGCGCCGACCACCACCGGGACGTCGTTGAACTGGCCGCTCATGGTGTCCGTGGCACCGACGTCGATGACGTCCGCCACGATGCAGGTGATGTTGTCCGGACCGCCGCCGCGCAGGGCGAGCTGGATCAGCTCCTGCACGGTCTGCTCGGGCGAGTAGTAGCTGCCCAGGGTGTCCTGGAGGGTCTGGTGGCTGACCGGGCCGGAGAGGCCGTCGGAGCAGATCAGGTAGCGGTCGCCGGCCCGGACCTCGCGGATCGACAGGTCGGGTTCGACCTGGCCGCGGCCGTCCAGCGCCCGCATCAGCAGCGAGCGCTGCGGGTGGGTCTCGGCCTCCTCGGGCGTGATCCGGCCCTCGTCGACCAGGCGCTGCACCCAGGTGTGGTCCTGGGTGATCTGGGCCAGCGAACCGTCGCGCAGCAGGTAGGCGCGGGAGTCGCCGACGTGCACCATGCCCATCCGCTGGCCCGTCCACAGCATGGCCGTCAGGGTGCAGCCCATGCCCTCCAGCTGCGGGTCCTCCTCGACCATCTGCCGGAGCCGGTCGTTGGCGCCCTGGACGGCGTCGCCCAGCAGGGTCAGCAGGTCGGCGCCCGGCACGTCCTCGTCCAGCCGGACGATCGAGCCGAGCACCTCGGAGGAAGCGACCTCGCCGGCCGCGGCGCCGCCCATGCCGTCGGCCACGGCCAGCAGCCGCGGCCCGGCGTAGCCGGAGTCCTCGTTCCCCTCCCGGATCAGTCCCTTGTGGGAGCCGGCGGCGAAGCGCAGCATCAGGGTCATGCGACCTGTGCCCCCCTCTGGGTCATGGACGGGATGCTGTCCCTCATGCGCTACTACTTCCGCAGTTCGATGACGGTCCTGCCGATACGGATCGGCGTGCCCGGCTGGAGCGGAGTGGGCGCGGTCAGGCGCTGCCGGTCCAGATAGGTGCCGTTGGTGGAGCCTAGATCCTCGACTGTCCACTGCCCAGTCTGATCCGGATAGATCCTGGCATGCCGGGAGGACGCGTAGTCGTCGTCCAGCACGATGGTGGAGTCGTGCGCGCGGCCGAGCGTGATGGTCTGGCCCTGGAGCGCCACCGTGGTGCCGGCCAGCGAGCCCTGGACCACGACGAGCTGGGTCGGGCCGCCGCGGCGGCGGCCGCCGCCGCCCTGGGTCTGGCCCGCCGCGGCCGGCGCCGGGGCCGGTGCCGCGGCGCGTGCGGCGGTCGTGGTGGCCGCGCCGGCGCCGGTCGCGACGCCGGAGCCGCGGCGGGAGGACCGCGGGTTCACCTTGGTGCCGAACAGGTCGCTGCGGATCACCTGGATCGCGACGATGACGAACAGCCACAGCACGGCCAGGAAGCCCAGCCGCATGACCGTGAGGGTCAGTTCTGACATGGCCGTCCCGCCAGACGGTGAGCGAGGCGCGCGAACAATTCGGACACTACCCTTCGACCTGCCGGTAGACGATGGTGGTGGAGCCCACGACGATTCGCGAGCCGTCGCGGAGCGTAGCGCGCTGGGTGTGCTGTCCGTCCACCACGATCCCGTTGGTGGAGCCCAGGTCGAGCACCATCGAAGGAGTGCCGGGCCGGATCTCGGCGTGCTTGCGGGAGACCCCGGGGTCGTCGACCCGGACGTCCGCCTCGGTCGACCGGCCGAGCACGCAGGCCGATCCGGAGATCTGGTACCGGGCGCCGTTCACCTCGACCCAGCGGCGCATCGCGGTGCCGCCGTGGCCGGCGCCGGGGAAGGCACGGACGTTTCCGCCGGCGGGCGCGGGCGGGCCCGGAGGCATCGCGGGGGGCGCGGCCGGCGGCGGGGGCGCGTTGTACTGGCCGGCGCCGGGCTGCTGCCACGGTGCGCCGGGGGCCGGAGCGGCCGGCGGACGGTCGTAGCCGGGCTGCTGCGGCGGGTACTGCTGCTGCTGGGGCTCCTCGGCGGCGAGGGTGCGGCTGCGCACCCGGTACAGGCCGGTGTCCAGGTCGTCGGCCTTCTCCAGGTTCACCTGGAGCGGGCCCATGAAGGTGTACCGCTGGGCCTCCGCGTACTCGCGGACCATGCCGGCCAGCTCGGTGCCGAGCTGCCCGGAGTAGGGGCTGAGCCGCTCGTGGTCGTGCGGGCTCAGCTCGACGATGAAGTCGTTCGGCACGACGGTGCGGTCGCGGTTCCAGATGCTCGCGTTGTTGTCGCACTCGCGCTGCAGCGCTCCGGCGATCTCCACGGGCTGGACCTCGGACTTGAACACCTTCGCGAAGGTGCCGTTGACGAGACCCTCGAGTCGCTGCTCGAACTTCTTCAGCACTCCCATGGGGCACCCCCTTCCAGGGTTCGTTCGCCTGCCTGCCGGCCGCGTCCCGCCGGAGACCCGGTCGCGCCTCCTACTTGCGGTACTTCCGTACTGATCGTATCCACGCCGAGCCCTTCCGTACGGTTCCCGGACCGTGTGGTGCCCGGGGGGTGGGCTCGGACACACAGGGTGACGCATGTCGGGCACGGCACGCCAGGCGTTCCCGACAGGGCGTCCTCGCGGCGTTCGCGCGGGCGTTCGCCGGGTGTCCGTTCGAATGCCGTGGGCCTGCCGGACAACGGATTCGGAGCAGCCCCCCAGGTCGTGCTAATGTTTTCCATGTCGGAAGGGCCGCCCGGAAGGGAGGCCGGTCGAAAGAAGCGCGAAGTACCGATGGTACCGAGCGGTTCGGAAGATCGGTCGGCAACGAAGACGACACCCATGCGCGGGTGGCGGAATAGGCAGACGCGCTGGATTCAGGTTCCAGTGCCCGAAAGGGCGTGGGGGTTCAACTCCCCCCTCGCGCACAGCGAAGCCCCGCAGATCTACGGATCTGCGGGGCTTTTTTGTTTTTCCCGGGCCGTCGCGCCCGTCGCGGGCCGGATCAGCCCTGGCCGGCCGGGAGGTCGGCGCGGACCTCGAAGCCGCCGTCCGGGGTCGGCCCGGCGGTGAGGGTGCCGCCCAGCAGCTGAGCGCGCTCGCGCAGGCCGACCAGACCGTGGCCGCCGCCGGGCAGGGTCTCGGCCGGGTGCACCGGCGGGGCCCCGTTGCGGACCTCGACCCGCAGCCGACGGCCCTTCGCCCGGACCCGTACGCGCACCGCCGCCTCCGGCGCGTACTTGGTGATGTTGGTGAGCGCCTCCTGGACGGTGCGGTAGGCGGCCCGCTCGACCGCCTCCGGCCACGGACGGTCGCCGGGGACCAGCTCGGTGTCGGCGGCCAGGCCGCTCTGCTCGATCAGCCGGGGCAGGTCGGCCAGCCGGGGCTGCGGGGCGAGCGGGGCGTCCGGCAGCCCGCCGCCGGTGCCGCGCAGCACCCCGACCATCTGACGCAGCTCGTTCAGGGTCCGGACGGACAGTTCGCGGATGGTGCGGGCGGCGCCCACCGCGGCCGGGTCGGTGCTGCTCACCTGGAGCGCACCGGCCTGGATGCTGATCAGGCTGACCTGGTGCGAGACCACGTCGTGCATCTCCCGGGCCAGCCGTCCGCGCTCGCTGATCAGGACCCGCTCGGCGAGCAGCCGGCTCTCCCGTTCCTGGCCGCGGGTCAGCTCGTCCAGGCGGGCGGCCAGCTCCCGCCGGGTGCGGGCGAGCAGGCCGGTGGCGGCCGGTCCGGCGGCCAGCATCACGGCCTGGATGGCGTCCAGCGCGGTGTTCCGGCTGAGGTCCATGACGTCCTGGGGCAGCGGCCAGTGGAAGAACTCGACCAGGGCGAACAGGACGCCGCAGGGGATCACGATCCGGGGGCGGGGGCGCTCGGCGGCCACCGAGTAGACGGCCGTGATCGGGGCGAGCCAGATCTCGTCCACCCAGCTGCCCGGCATCGTGAGCAGCAGCGCCACCACCGGGAAGCGGCGGCGCCAGAACAGGGCGACGGCGGCCAGCGTGGACAGCGCCATCTGCCACCAGGCGGCGTCCCGGGCGACCAGGGCGGCGTCCAGCAGGGAGTAGAGGACGGGCAGCAGCAGCATCAGCCAGGGGGCGGTGCACCAGGCCGGCAGCCGTCCGGACGGCAGTTGCTCGGCGGCCGTCATGCCCCGTCGCCGGGCTTGGGCCGGACCAGCCCGGCCCGGTGGGCCAGCACGGCGGCCTGGACCCGGTTGGCGGCGCCGAGCTTGCCGAGGATCGCGCTGATGTGGTCCTTGACCGTGCCGGTGCCGAGGAAGAGCCGGTCGGCGATCTCGGCGTTGGACAGGCCCTCGCCGAGCAGCGCGAGCACGTCGAGCTCACGGCCGGTGAGGGTGCGGGCGAGCGAGGTGGCCTCGGCGTCCGGGCCGCCGCCGTCCACGTAGCCGCCGATCACGGCGCGGGTGACGGTCGGGGAGAGGATGTTGCCGCCGGCCGCGAGCACCCGGACGGCGTGCACCAGCTGGTCGGGGGCGGTGTCCTTGAGCAGGAAGCCGGCCGCGCCGGCCCGCAGCGCGGTGCCGATGTACTCGTCGCTGTCGAAGGTGGTGAGCATCGCCACGGCGGGCGGGTCGGGCAGGGCGCGCAGGCGGCGCAGCACGGAGATCCCGTCGAGGTCGGGCATCCGGATGTCGAGCAGCACCACGTGTGGGCGCAGCCGCCGGACGTACTCCTCGGCCTGTCCGCCGGAGCAGTCGCCGACCACTTCGAGGTCGCCGGCGGAGCCGACGATCAGGCCGAGGCCGGAGCGGACCAGGATCTCGTCGTCGACGATCAGCACGCGGGTGGTGGTGATGGTGCCTCCTCGGTTCGGGCGGCCGGGTCGGGGCGGTCCGCGTGGGTCGTCTTGAGAGTAGGTGCAGTGGGGGCGGGGTGCCGAACGCATCGGGGATGCCGACCCCCGCCGTTCGGCGGGGGTGGGAATCCGCTACCCGGTTCACGCAATTCTCAGCTTCGGTGAGGAAACATGGAGTTGGCTGACCCTTTTCGGCTGCCTCTCCACTCGGGCGGTCGGCCGGGAAAGGTCGCCGGTCAGTCCGTCGGGCCGTGCGGGCGCCTGGCGTCGGGCCGTTTGCGGATGCGCCCCACCATCTGATCGTTTGGAATTGAGCTGTGTCGTCCACTGTGAAGTCGGAGCCGTCCGCCGCGACCCAGGAGCCCCGGCCCGGCGGCGTGCTCGACCGCTGGGGCCCGAGGGCTGCCGCGGTCTCCGTCTGGTACCTGCGCCTGATCGCGCTGCTGAACGTGGCGACGGTGCTGCTGGTGCCCTTCCGGGACCAGGTCTACGAGCACAACGAGGGTGAGTACTTCACCCCGTACCTGATGACGGCCGGGCTGGCCAGCGCGGTGCTCTCGGTGTTCCTCGCGATCGCGATGCGACGGCGCAAGCGGGCCGCGTGGATCTTCAACACGGCGCTCGGCGGCATGTTCGCGCTGCTCTACCTGGCGGCGATGGTGGTGCCGAGCGAGCGCTTCGACGCGCACCCGCTCAACTACTTCTCCACGGTCCTGACCTGCCTGTTCGTGCTGGCGCTGCTGATCGGGCGCAGGGAGTTCACGTCCAAGGGCGACAGCTCCAACCCGAAGACCGCGGCGGCCACCTTCGTCGGCGGGCTGGCGTTCGGCGGCGGGGTCGGGGCACTGCTGGTCTGGATGACCAACGAGCTGACCGGCGCCGGCTTCTGGGACCTGTTCCGGTACTCGGTCGGCCGGATGATCACGATCACCCCGTCCGAGCACCTGCGTTCGGTGATCGCCGCGCCGACCTGGGTGAACGCCGCGATCAACGCGATGGGCGCGGTGCTCTTCCTGCTGGTGCTGTACGTGGCGTTCCGCAGCCCGCGCGGCAAGGAGCTGCTCACCGCCGAGGACGAGGCGAAGCTGCGCGGCCTGCTGGACAAGCAGGGCGACCGGGACTCGCTCGGCTACTTCGCGCTGCGCCGGGACAAGGCGGTGGTCTTCTCCCCCAGCGGCAAGGCGGCGGTCACCTACCGGGTGATCGGCGGCGTCTCGCTCGCCTCCGGCGACCCGATCGGCGACCCGGAGGCCTGGCCGGGCGCGATCGACGCCTGGCTGGCCGAAGCCCGAGAGCACGCCTGGGCGCCGGCCGTGATGGGGGCCTCCGAGGAGGCCGGGGTGATCTACGCCCGGCACGGGCTGGACGCGCTGGAGCTGGGCGACGAGGCGATCGTCGAGCTGGACGAGTTCTCGCTGGACGGCCGTGCGATGCGGGTGGTCCGGCAGGCCTACAACCGGGTCAAGCGGGCCGGGTACACGGTGCGGATCCGCCGCCACGAGGCCATCTCGGAGGCGGAGATGGCCGAGCTGGTGGCCAAGGCCGACGAGTGGCGCGACGGGGCGACCGAGCGCGGCTTCTCGATGGCGCTCGGCCGGCTCGGCGACCCGGGCGACGGCCGCTGCGTGATGCTGGAGTGCCACGACGGGGACGGCGAGCTGAAGGCGCTGCTGAGCTTCGTGCCGTGGGGCCCGGACGGGCTCTCGCTGGACCTGATGCGCCGGGCCCGGGACACCGAGAACGGCCTGATGGAATTCATGGTCATCGAGCTGCTGCAGCGCGCCGACGAGGTCGGGCTGAAGCGGGTTTCGTTGAACTTCGCGATGTTCCGCTCGGTTTTCGAGCGCGGTTCGCGCCTCGGTGCCGGTCCGGTGCTGCGGCTGTGGCGTTCGACCCTGGGTTTCTTCTCGCGCTGGTGGCAGATCGAGTCGTTGTACCGCGCCAATGCCAAGTACCGGCCGATCTGGGAGCCGCGTTACCTGCTCTTCGAGAAGAGCAGCGAGATTCCGCGGATCGGCATCGCGAGCGCGCGCGCCGAGGGTTTCATCGTCGCGCCGAGCCTGCCCGCCCTGTTCCACCGCCGGCACGCCCGGGCCGCCGTGGTGGCGCCCCGGGTTCCGGTGGCGGCCCGGGACGGGAAGGGGTAGCCCTCCGTCGGGGGGCGGAGGGAGCCGGTCGGCCGAAATGGGGGTCCGATGGGGGGATTGCCTCCCCCCTGAGGATGACCACCATCCCCATTCGTGCCGATGTGGCTTTGTTGATCGGCTTCTAATGTTGGAGTAGTCGAGAGTTCGGGGATTCGGAGAAACGGTTGTGATTCACAGGACCCACGCGGGGGGCGTGCGAAAGGGGCCGCTGGCAATCGCCAGATCGGCCGCTGTCGCCGAGTGGGGAACGTTGTTCGCGACGGTCCGGGACGCGGTGGTGCGAAAGAAGTTCGCCGCTGTCCCGCTGGCCTCCGTGGCGACGTTTCTGATCCTGCTGTTCAGCATCGTCCAGCACCTGCCGGGCGGCGAGCGCTTCGTCAACAACATCGGGGTGGTGCGGGCGGCGCTGCCGCTGGACGTGTCGCTGCTGCGGACCCCGCTCTCCCTGTACGTGCCGGCGCTGGACCTGCCGGTCTGGGGGGCGCTGGCCCAGGTGTTCGTGGTCTTCTCGATCGCCGAGATCGTGCTCGGCCGGCGGATGACCCTGGTGGTCGCCTACGCCTGCACCCTGGCGGGCACGCTGTTCGCCCGGGTCGGCGTGGCGATCGGGCCGCACCACCTGTTCGGCTTCCCGAAGTGGGTCGCCTACGTGCGGGACACCGGGCCGTCGGCCGCGGTGGTGGCGCTGGCGATCTGCATCGCGTTCCGCAGCCGGGCCTGGTACACCGCCGGCCTGGTGGTGGCGGTGATGGTCGGCGAGGCGGTCGTGCTGCCGAACCTGGCCGGTCTGGAGCACGTCGTCGCGGTGGTCACCGCGCTGCTGATCGCCGTCTCGGTCGAGGTCTTCGGGGACTTCTGGCCGCGGGTGCTGGCCGGGGTCGGCGCCGCCGCCTCGGTGGCCGCGACCGCCTCGATGGAGGTCGCGGTGGAGGCCCGGCGGCGCCGCTCGGCGGGGGCCGTCATCCCCTGACAGGAAGGCTCCTCAGGCCGCGTACGGACGTCCGTGCGCGGCCGTTCGGCGTTCCGGGGCCGGGCGGCCGTCAGGCGTGCGGGAGCGGGAGCTCGAACCAGACGACCTTGCCCACCGCCTTGCGGGCGGTGCCCCAGCGCTCGGCGAGCTTGGTGACCAGGGTGAGGCCGCGGCCGGTCTCGCCGAGCTGCTCGGCCGGCTCCAGCGAGGGCAGGTTGTGGTTGTCGTCGCTGACCTCGACCAGCAGCTTGTCCACCCGGATCAGCTGGAGCTTCACGGTGTCCCGGGCCACCCGGACGGCGTTCGTCACCAGTTCGCTGACCAGCAGTTCGGTGGTGTCGCTGAGCGCCTCCAGGTGCCAGCCGGCCAGCTGTTCGCGGACCAGCGAGCGGGCCCGGCGGACCTCGCGGTGGTCCACGGTGAGGTCCCAGGTGGCCACCTCGGACGGGGCGACCCCGTCGAACCGGGCCACCAGCAGGGCGACGTCGTCCTTGCGGTCCTCCGAGTGCAGCCGTCGCAGCACCTCGTCGCAGGCCTGTTCGGGGCTCTGCTGCGGGTCGATCAGGTTGCCGCAGAGCGCGGCCAGACCGGCCCCTATGTCGCCGCCCCGGACCTCGACCAGGCCGTCGGTGCACAGGACGAGCATCGAGCCGTCCGAGACGTCGATGGTCTTGGCGACGAACGGCACTCCGCCGACGCCGATCGGCGCCCCGGCCGGGATCTCCAGCAGCTCGCCGGTGCCGTCCGGGTGCACCAGGACGGGTGGGACGTGGCCGGCGCTGGCCAGCTCGCAGGTCCGGTTGATCGGGTCGTAGACCGCGTACAGGCAGGTCGCGAGGTGGTCGTCGCCGAGCTTGTGGGCCAGGTTGTCCAGGTGGCGCAGCAGCTGGCCGGGCGGCAGGTCCAGGGCGGCGAGGGTCTGCATGGCGGTGCGGAAGCGGCCCATCGCGGCCGCCGAGTGGAGGCCGTGGCCCATCACGTCGCCGACCACCAGGGCGACCCGGCTGCCGGGCAGCTGGATCGCGTCGAACCAGTCGCCGCCGACCTCGGCCTTCGGATCGCCGGGCAGGTAGCGGTGGGCGACCTGCACGCCGGGGATCTGCGGCGGGCGGGTCGGGATCATCGAGCGCTGCAGGGTGGTGGCGACCCGCGCCTCGGCGCGGTGCAGCCGGGCGTTGTCCAGGGAGAGCGCGGCGCGGACGGCCAGCTCCTTGAGGGTCGCGGCGTCGCTCTCGTCGAAGGGGGCGCGGTCCGGCAGCCGGAGCAGCTTGAGGATGCCCAGTACGGTGCCGCGGGCGGAGAGCGGGACGACCAGCATCGAACGGCCGGTCACCACCGGGGCCAGCCGGGCGCCGCCGAGCGCGATCGCGTAGTCGACCGCGACGTCCGGGCTGACCACCGGGACCAGCACCGGCTGGTTCAGTTGCAGGGCCATCCCGGGCGGGGTGCGGCGCGGCATGCTGACCAGCGAGCCCTCGGCGAGCACGTGGTCCCAGGCGCCGCCGGTCTCGTTGTAGACCAGGGCGACCCGGCGCAGCATGGTGTCGTCGTCCGGCCGGACGGCCGGCAGCTCGGAGTCCGAGATCAGCCCGTCCACCAGGTCCACGCAGGCGAAGTCGGCGACCCGGGGGACCAGGACCCGGCACAGCTCGTGGGCGGTGAAGCCGAGGTCCAGGGTGGTGCCGACCTTGCCGCCGACCTCGTTCAGCAGGGCCAGCTGCTCGCCGGCCTGCCCGTTGGTGAGGAACGGGCCGAGCCGGCCGCCGGGCGGGCCCTCGCCGTCCGCGGGGCCGGGGACCGGCACGGTGGCGGGCGGGGTCCGGTCGGCGCGCAGCGGCGGGTGGGCGTCGGCGGACGCCCCGACGGCGGTGGGCACGGTCGCGGTGGGTTCGATGGCGGTGGCTCCTGCGTCGGGCGGGGCCTCCCGCTCGGAGGCGGGGGGAGGGACGGACGGGCCGCCGCCCGTCGCGGCTCCGCCGACGGCGGCCGTCGGCCGGACGGCGGAGGGGACGGCGGACTGGGCGGCCTCGCGCTGGACGGGCAGCGGCCCGGGCTGACGGCGGCCGGGCGCGCCCTGCTCGGGCTGCGGCGGCGGGCCGACCCTGGCCGCCCGC
Organism: Kitasatospora sp. NPDC056651; assembly: GCF_042792155.1. Lineage (NCBI taxonomy): Bacteria > Bacillati > Actinomycetota > Actinomycetes > Kitasatosporales > Streptomycetaceae > Kitasatospora > Kitasatospora sp. NPDC056651. The sequence goes on from NZ_JBHTWX010000076.1 coordinate 16,804, forward strand.
TGCTGGGGCGTCGGGTAGCGGCGGCCGAGCCCGGCGGCCGCGTGCGCCGTACCGGGCTGGGCGTCGGCGGGCAGCACCGGCAGCACGGTGGCCGGGTCCAGCCGCAGCGCGGGCAGCCCGCCCTGCTCCAGCGCGGCCAGCAGCGCCCCGCGGTGGCCGGCGGGCAGCAGCCGGGCCAGTGGCTCGGGCACCGGCTGACGCGCCGGGGTGAGCGCCGCGGACACGGCGTGGAAGCCGCCCCGGGCGCCGGGCGCGGCCGCGAACGGGAGCAGCCGTTCGCCGAGCGCGAGCCGTGGCCCGGTGGTGCGCAGCGGGCGGGCGTCGGCGGCCAGTGCGAGCAGTCCGCCGGACGGGCCGGGCAGCGGGTACGCCCACCAGAGCACGTCGCGCTGGTGTTCCTCGCGGTCGGTGACGGCCAGCCGGCCGGCCCAGGGGCGGCCGTCGGCGGTCCGCTCGGCGAGGGTGTCGAAGGCGTCGCAGTGGCGGCGCACGGAGCACCGGTCGTGCACCCGGGACTCCACGGCGGGCAGCAGGCCGGAGGCCGGGCGGTCGTGGGCGACCTCGGAGCGGTGGCCGAACAGTTCCTCGGCGGCCCGGCCCCACTGCGCGATCCGGCCGGACCGGTCGATCAGGACGGGGACGAGCCGGACGAGGGCGGCCACACCCGTCGGGTGGTCGCCCGGCGCGGTACCGTCGCCCGCCGGCCGCGGTGTGGAGTTGGACTCGGCCACCATGGATCCGCTCTGCTCCCGTCCTGGCCGCCGCGCCCTGGGGGCGGCCGTCTCTCCGGAGGAAGGCACGCTGTGTGGATACCAGCGAAGCACGGACGGGGCCGGGCTCGACACCGAAACGGGGAGATTCCTCAGGATCGGTTGTGTGTCGGGCGCCGCGCGCCGGTTCGCACCCCCGGTTCACCTGGACGGGGTGCGCGAACACGGCGGTAGGGTGGCAGGCCGGACCGCCCGTACGGGTGGGCCCGCAGGACGCAGTCGGCCGGACGAGACAGAGGCGAGACGTGAGCGCGCAGAGCCCCGCCCACTGGACGGACCCGGAGCGGCAGGAGCTGGAGGAGCGGGTCGCCGCCGCCGAGCTCGCCTGGCTCAGCATGGACGTGGACGTCCAGACGCTGCGGGTCGAGATCGACAACTTCGCGTTGATCCACCACCAGCTGCTCGGCCCGCTCTACGCCAGGCTGGACGAGCTGGACGCGCTGGTCGCCGAGGCGGTCGCGGCCCGCACCGGCCGGCCGGAGGACCTGCGCCGGGCCGCCGAGGCACGGCAGCAGGTCGAGGAGCTTCCCGACCTGGACGCGCTGTTCGACTCGGTGCGCGAGCAGTCCGGCCAGGACGGGGAGGCCGCCCCGCCGCCGCCCGCCGCACCGCGGCGGGTACGGCCCGGCAAGGAGGCCCAGCGGATCTACCGCGAGCTGGTCCGCCGCGCCCACCCCGACCTGACCACCGACCCGGGCGAGCAGCAGCGCCGGGCCGCCTTCCTGGCCCGGGTCAACGAGGCCTACGCGGGCGGGGACGCGGCCGCGCTGGAGGGCCTGGCCGCCGAGTGGTCCACCGCGCCGGAAGCCGCTCCGGCCGTCGACTCCCCCGACCGCTCGGACTGGCTGCGCCGCCGGCTGGACTGGCTGACCGCCAAGATCGGCGAGATCGCCGCCGAGCAGGTCCGGCTGGAGCAGACCCCGATGGGCCGGCTGCTCGCCCTCGCCCCACAGGACCCGGACCGGCTGCTGGAGCAGCTCGCCGAGGAACTGCTGGCCAAGGCCGCCGAGCGGCAGGCCGAGCTGCGGCGGCTGCTCGGCGACGGACCGGGCCCGGTGGACGGCCACGGGCCGGCGCCGGTGGGCGACAATGGCACGCACCCGACAACATCCCAGGAGAGCCACACGATGTTCCCGCAGATCCCCTCCTCCGACGCCGCCGCCGTGCCCGCCGAAGCCGCCCTGCTGGACGTGCGCGAGCAGGACGAGTGGGACGCCGGCCACGTGGACGGCGCGCTGCACATCCCGATCGGCGAGGTGATCGCCCGCCTCGGCGAACTGCCGGACGAGAAGCTGTACGTGCTCTGCCGGGTCGGCGGCCGCTCCGCGCAGGTCGTCCAGTACCTGGTGCAGCAGGGCCGGGACGCGGTGAACGTGGACGGCGGGATGTACGCGTGGCAGGGCGCGGGCCGTCCGATGGTGAGCAGCACCGGCCAGGAGGCCTTCGTCCTCTGAGGGAGGCCGAGGACGACTGACGGCGGCGCGGCGCCCGTCCCCCCGTAGGGCAGGATGGGCGCGCGCGAGCGCGTCGGCACCGGGTCGGCGGCGCCCGCCGACCGGGCGGGGAGGCCATGGCGCAGAGGACTGACCGTCCGGCGACCGGGAGGGTCTGGTCGAAGCCCGCGCAGCTGGTCCTCGGGTTCGCCGCGGCGGTGCTGGCCGGCGGCACCGGGCTGTTCCTCGCCGCGGTGTTCCTGCACGTCGCACCCGCCAACTCGGTGTCCCGGCTGTACCGGGACGAGGTCGACGGCGTGGTGTACCCGGAGTTCGAGCAGAACTGGAAGCTGTTCGCGCCCAACCCGCTCCAGCAGAATGTGACCGTGGACGCGAGGGTCCGCACCGTCGCGCCCGACGGGACGACCCGCACCCGCGACTGGATCGGGCTGACCGCGCAGGACATCGCCGCGATACGGGGCAACCCGGCGCCCAGCCACGTCCAGCAGAACCTGCTGCGCCGGGCCTGGGACTTCTACGAGGGCTCGCACAACCCGCAGGACGAGTCGTCGACCTCCCCGCGCGGCGGCCTGGCCGAGCAGTACCTGAAGCGGATCGCCCTGCAGCGGATCGGCCGGGAGGCGGACGGCGAACCGGTCCGGGAGATCCAGTTCCGGTCGACCGCGGTGACCGTCGCACCGCCGTCCTGGAGCGGTGAGGCCGCGCCGGCGGCGCCGCGGGTGCGGGAGCTGCCGTGGTGGCCGGTGGCGGACGAGGACTACCGGGGGCTGCTCGGATGAACGGGGCAACGGCGCTGCCGGACGGAACGGTTCAGCCGGACGGCACGCCGTCGTCGGGCGGCGTGCCGGCCCAGGCCGGAGCGGGCCGGTCGACGGTGGCCGGGCCGGGGGCGCGGCTCGGCCGGGCGATGGGGGCCTTCACCGGACAGGTGCTCGGCCGGCACCAGGCCGCGGCGGTGCGGATCGGCTTCGGGCTGGTCTGGCTCGCCCACCTGCTGCGCGAGTGGCCGCACCGGCGGGTGCTGTACGGCGACCGCTCCCCATGGTCGGCGGAGCTCGCCGACGGGCTGCTGGCCGACACCGGGGCGTTCACCGTGCTGCCCTGGTCCGGCGGGCGGCTCTGGTTCGAGCTGGTCTACCACGTGGCGGTGCTGGCGGCCCTGGCCGTGCTGCTGGGCTGGCGGACCAGGGCGAGCACGGTGCTGTTCCTGGTCACCGTGCTGTCCCTGCAGAACCGCGACGTCTTCCTCGGTGACGGCGGCGACAACGTCGTCCACCTGATGGCGGTCTACCTGGTCTTCACCCGCTGCGCGGAGGTCTGGTCGCTGGACGCTCGCCCGGCCTCCGGCCGGGCCCGCGACGGACGCGCGGGCGTGGTGCTCTGGGCGGTGCTGGGGGCCGTCCTGGCGGTCTGCCAGTTCGGCGGCTTCGCCGGGGACGGCCTGACCTGGACCGACCGGGCCTTCCCGTACCTCGGGTGGGCGCCGCTGTTCTGGGGGCTCTGGGTGGTGGCCGGGCTGTGGTGGACGCTCGGCCGGCTACGGCCGGACGGCGAGCCACGGGCGGTGCTCGACGCGCTGGCGAACATGGTGCACAACTGCGCGATGCTGGTGATCGCCGTCGAGGTGGTGCTGATCTACGCCACGGCCGGCTGGTACAAGGTGCAGGGCTCGCGCTGGCAGGACGGCACCGCGCTGTACTACCCGCTGCACCTGGACTACTTCACCCCCTGGCCGGGGCTGTCCGCGCTGGTCGGCTCGGCGCTGCTGCCGGTCTTCCTGATCTCGTACGGCACCGTGGTCCTCCAGGTGGCGTTCCCGTTCACGCTGCTCAACCGGCGGGTCAAGAACGGGCTGCTGGCCGTCATGGTGCTGGAGCACGTGGGGATCGCGGTGGTGCTCGGGCTGCCGGTGTTCTCGCTCGCGATGATCGCGGCGGACGCGGTGTTCCTGCCGACCGGGGCACTGCTGTGGGCGGCGGCGCGGCTGCGCCGGATGAGCGGGATCCGACGCGCACCGGCACCCTAGGATGTCGCTATGTCCTGGTTCGCCGCACTTCGTGACACCGCGCGGACCGGGCTCACCCTGGACCGGGCGCTCACCGACCCCAAGCGGGCGGTGCGCGGGGCGGTCGCGGTGGCGGTGGTGCTCTTCCCGACCCTCGCGATCGGCGGGGTCGCGCTCGGCACCTCGGCCGCGATGGGCGCGTTCATCGCCGGCTCGGCCACCTTCCAGCGCAGCTTCCGGCCGCGGGCCTCGCTCGCCGTCGCGGCCGGGGTCGGACTCGGCGCCAGCACCTTCCTCGGCTACCTGGCCGCCGGGGTGCCCGGGCTGTTCCCGGTGCTGCTCGCGGTCTGGGCCTTCGGCGCCGGGCTGGCCTGGGCGATCGGTCCGACCGCCGGGGTGGTCGCCACCAACACCGTCTCGGTGATGCTGATCGTCGTGCAGCTCCCGGTCAGCGTGGGCACCGCGCTCAGCCACGGGCTGGTCGCCTCCCTCGGCGGGGTCGTCCAGGCCGTCGTCATCACCGTCTGGCCGATCGGGAGTTGGACCGCCCAGCGCGAAGCGCTCGCCGACACCTACGCCGAGCTCGCCGACTACGCCCGGCGGCTGCGGCAGGACCCGACCGCGCACGTGGACCCGGAGCCGTTCATCACGGCCCGCAACGCGGCCGCCCTCACCCCCTGGCAGGACCGCCACCGGCCGCCCGAACTGCGCGGTCTGCGCGGCATCGCCGAGCGCATCCGTCCCACCATCGCCGCGCTCGCCGACCCCAAGGTGGGCGCCCCCGAGGAGGGGCCGGAGCGGGACCGCGCCCGCGAGGTGCTGGCGGCCGCCGCCGAGGTCATGGACGCCCTCGCCCGGGCGATCCGCACCGGTGACCCGGTCCGGCTGCCCCGCTCCGCACCCTCGCTCACCCTGGTCGGCGCGGACGACGGCCCGCGGCTCCAGGGCGCGGCCCGGCGCTCCGCCCGGCGGCTCGGCGGGCTGCTGCGCAAGGCCGCGGACACCCTGGACCGCAACGACGAGGACACCATCACCACGCCCGTGGTCGGGGCCGGCGGGGCGCTGCGCAAGCCGACCATCGCCCGGATGCTGCCGGAGGCGGCCCGGGCCGTGCGGCGGCAGTTGCAGCCGCGCTCGGCGATCTTCCAGCACGCCGTCCGGCTCTCCGGGGTGGTCACCGTCGCCTACCTGCTGGCCCGGCTGGCCGGGTTCCAGCACGGGTACTGGGCGCCGATGACCGCCGCGATGGTGATGCGGCCGGACTTCGCGCAGACCTACAGCCGGGGCGTCGCCCGGCTGGCCGGGACGGTGGTCGGGGTCGCCGTCTCCACCCTGGTGGTGCAGCTGACCCACCCCGGGGAGTGGGTGCTGGCCGCGCTGGCGGTGATCTGCATCGGCGGGTCGTACCTCGCGTTCCGGACCGGGTACGCGCTGACCACGGTCGGCATCTCCACGTACGTGGTGTTCCTGCTCGGGCTGCAGGAGGGCAACCCGCTGGTGACGGCCGTCGACCGGGTCGGGCTGACGCTGTTCGGCGGGTCGATCGCCCTCGTCACGTACGCGCTGTTCCCGACCTGGCAGACCGCCCGGCTCGGGGAGCGGCTGGCCGAGTGGCTGGCGGCGGCCGGACGGTACGCGGGCTCGGTGATCGCCTGCTACGAGAAGCCGGCGGCGCCGCGCGGACGGGTGGTGCGCAGCGCGCTGCTGGACTCGCGGGAGGCACGCGCCGAGCTGATCCAGGCGATGCAGCGGGCCGACGCCGAACCCGGGCGGCACGAGACCGGACTGACCGGGGTGAGCCGGCGCCAGATCGACCGCGCCCGGGCGGCGGTGGGCGCCCTCGGGCGGGCGGCGGTGCTGCTGGAGGCCCACCTGCCGGCGGCGGACGCCGAGCCGGTGCCGGGGACGGGGGAGTACGCGGAGGAGCTGCGGCTGGCGACGGCGCTCGCGGCGGCCGCGCTGCTGACCGGGCAGCCGGTGGAGTTCGAGGCGGTGCGGGCCGCGCAGGCGCGGCTGGAGGAGGAGCTGGCGGGGGCACCGGCCGGGGTGCAGCGGGACGTGGTGCGGGCGGGGACGCGCCTGGTCGGGCAGGCGCTGCGGGATCTGGAGCGGGCGCTGCGCGGGTCGTCCGCGTAGGCCCTCTCGACCGGACCCGGCCGGGTGACAGAGTGGGCGGCATGGATGACGAGGTCGTGCGGGCGTGGCGGGTGGTCGAGCGTGAGCCCGGGGTGGTGCTGCTGGACGGGTTCCACGCGCTGAAGCACGCGCTGCGGTTCGGCGGCGAGGTGCGGCGGGTGCTGACCGCCGACCGGGGGGCGCTGCTGGCGCTGGCGGCCGAGTTGGCACCGGACGTGGTGGCCGCGCTGGACCGGCTGGCGGTGGAGGTGCCGGAGCCCGCGCTGCGGCAGGTGGCGCCGCGGCCGCACCCGACCGGGGTGGTCGCGCTGGCGGTGCGGCCGTCGGCCGGGGCCAACGCGGCGGCGCTGGCCGCCCGGCCGCGCGAGGCGCCGGTGGTGGTGCTGGAGAACCCGCGGAACCTGGGCAACGTCGGGGCGGTGATCCGGCTGGCGGCCGGGTTCGGTGCCACCGGCGTGGTGACCACCGGGGACCTGGACCCGTGGCACCCGAACGTGCTGCGCGGCAGCGCGGGCCTGCACTTCGCCACCGCGGTCGAGCGGCTGGCCGTGCCGGAGCTGCCGGACGGCCCGCTGTACGTGCTGGACCCGGAGGGCGCCGACATCCGGGACCTGCCGTTCCCGGACGACGCGCTGCTCGCCTTCGGCACCGAGCGGCACGGCGTCTCGGCGGAACTCAAGGCGCGCGCCGACCGGTTGGTGGCGGTGCCGATGCGGCCGGGGGTGTCCAGCTTCAACCTGGCGACCAGCGTCGGGATGGGGCTGTTCCACTGGATGTCCGGGAAGCGCTGAGGTGGGGGGCCCCCCCCCGGCGCCCCCCCCCCGGGGGGGGGGGGGGGAAGAGGCGGGGCCCCCGGGGCGGGGCCCGGGGGGCGGCGGGCCCCCGGCCCGGGCCCCCCCCGGCCGGC
>NZ_JBHTWX010000076.1:24085-24830 GCF_042792155.1 Kitasatospora sp. NPDC056651
TGGGGGGGGGGTCCGGGGGGGGGGGGGTGTCAACACTAACACCCGGCCCCCCTGGGGGGGTTGGGGGCTGTCCCGGTGCGTGGCGCTTTCCGGGGGGGGGCGGCCCCCCCCCGGGCCCCCCCACCTCGGGCGTGGGTCAGGAGAAGAGCCGGCGCCAGGTGTCCGGGCCCGGGTAGCCGTCGGCCTCGCTGCCGGTCCAGCCCTGGGCCTGCTGGAAGGCCTGGACGGCCCGGCGGTCGGCCTCGCCCCAGCTCGGGCCGGGGCCGACGCTGTAGGAGCCGCCGAAGCCCTTGCGGACCAGCTGCTCGCCGAGCTGCCGGACGTAGTCGTTGTTCTGGCCCGGGGCGAAGTACTGGGCGCCGGGGAAGGCGCCGGTGTTGGTGGGCGGCGGGGGCGGCAGGGGGGTGCCGGTGCCGCCGCCGTCGATGTTGCGGCCCTTGCCGTTGACCAGGTAGTCCCAGGTGGCCTTGCCGGGGATGCCGTCGGCCTCGCTGCCGGTCCAGCCCTGGGCCTGCTGGAAGGCCTGGGTGGCCTTGCGGTCGGCCTCGCCCCAACGCGGGCCCGGGCCCTCGGAGTAGAACCTGGAGCCGCCGCGCTGCGTCAGCAGCTGGCCGAGCTGGGTCACGTACGCGTTGTTCTGGCCCGGGCCGAAGTACTGGGCGCCGGGGAAGGCGCCGGTGTTGGTGGGCGGCGGGGGCGGCAGGGGGGTGCCGGTGCCGCCGCCGTCGATGTTGCGGCCCTTGCC
>NZ_JBHTWX010000076.1:24927-45466 GCF_042792155.1 Kitasatospora sp. NPDC056651
TCTGCCGGTCCAGCCCTGGGCCTGCTGGAAGGCCTGGGTGGCCTTGCGGTCGGCCTCGCCCCAACGCGGGCCCGGGCCCTCGGAGTAGAACCTGGACCCGCCGCGCTGGGCCAGCAGCTGGCCGAGCTGGGTCACGTACGCGTTGTTGGCACCGGGGCCGAACTTGTCCGCGCCCGGGAAGGCGGTCGAGGAGCTGCCGCCGCCGGTGCCGCCGGTGCCGCCGCCGTCGGACAGGCCGGTGTAGCGGTACGGGACGTAGGAGCCGGAGTTGTTCCAGTAGGCGTACGGGGTGGTGCGCTTCTTGGTGGAGGGGTTGGTCTGCTCGTAGGCGATGTACTGGGTGCGGGAGGAGTCGGTCCAGCCGCCGAAGATCGTCACATGGGAGCCGGCCTGCGGGTTGGCCGGGTTGTTGTAGATCAGCACGTCGCCGGGCTGGAGGTCGTTCTTGCCGATCCGCTCGGCGAAGTTCGGCAGGGTCCAGGTGGTCTGGCTGCTGCTCAGCCCCCAGGCCATCGAGACGAAGCCGGAGCAGTCCTGGCGGTAACCGTCCGACCAGTAGCGGGACATGCTGTACGGCACGCCCTGGTTCACCCAGTTCTGGGCGCGCTGGATGATCTGGGCCCGGGTGACCGGCGTGGCGGCGCGCGGGGCGGCGAAGGCGCGGGCGCCCGGGGCCTGTCCGTAGAGGCCGCTGACCTCGCCCTGGGGGGTCTGGGTCTTGGCGGCGCCCGGAGCGGGGCTGGGGGCGGCGGAGGCGGTGCCGGCGGCGACCGCGCCGCCGCCCAGCGCGGTGCCGACGGCGGCCATCAGGACGGCGGCCCGGCGGCGGATGCTGTGGGCGGCGGCGTGGCCGCCCTCGTGGACGGGGGCGGCGTGCAGCCGTGCGCGGCGGCGGGCACTGCAGCCCCCGCATATGCAGTCCTCCGCCGGTTCGACCTCGTCGAACTCCATGAGTGGGGACAGGGGGTCGGTAAGGGTCATGCTCCGCCTCTTTCCTGCGGTTCTTCTGGTCGCCGCCTGACGACGAGACAGAAGTGGCCTTCCCGGGCCGATTCAGTATGTATCGGGACCAAGGTCCCAAAGCGGGCCGGATGCGTCACGGTGGGTTAGGCCGAACGGGTGAAGAGCAATCAGCTGTCCGGTGGGGTCGGCTGACCGGTGCTCATGTCTCCCGGGCGGGAACGCGAAAGCCCCGCCGGTGGTCCGACGGGGCTTTCGGGTGGGACGGGAGGGGGAAGGGCCTACGCCCATTCCCAGCGGATGCCGATGTGTCCCGGCTGCTGGTCGGGGGCCAGCACGTGGGCGCTCGCCGAGGCGCCGATCCAGAGCTGCTCGCGGCGGTGGTCGACGTCGGCGCCCGGCTCGCGGTCGTAGCGCTCGCAGTGCGCCGGGACGGCGGCCGGGTCGAAGTGCACCTGGAGCACGTACTCGCGCACCGGGGTGGCGAAGCGGCGGCTGTACTCCGTGGTCGGGCCGCCGGGCGGGATCTCCACCTCGTACTCGAAGACCGTGCTGTCGCCGAGGCCCAGCGGCCGGTCCAGCATCAGCTCGGCGACCGTCAGCCCGACCTCCGGGCGGCGGCGCACCCGGCCGAGCCGGCCGTGCCGCACCGAGGTGACCTCCGGGCAGCCGGTGGCCTCCTCGTCGGCCTTGTGCACCACCAGGCAGCGGCCGACGCCGCCGACGGTGGCGCGCACCACCTGGCGCATCCGCAGCAGGGTGGCACGCTGCTCGGCGTCCACGTAGTAGGAGTCGTGGATGCTCAGGCGCTCCAGCTCGCCGGGCGGCGGGGCGTCGAGTTCGGCGAAGATCGAGGCGATCTCCAGCTCGCCCGGCCACACGTCCTCCAGCCCGAGGTGGCTGGTGCTGGCCGCGGCGGCCCAGCGGCCGCGCGGGCGCGGCGGGCCGAGCAGCGAGGAGAGCGCGCTGTGCGGCAGGCCGAGCAGTTCCTCCAGCAGGTGGACGGCGCGCAGCGAGCTGGCCCGTTCGGGCTGGCTGCGGCCGCGCCGCCAGTAGCTGAGGGTGGTGACGCTGACCCTGACCCCGCGCGCGGCGAGGGCGGCGCGGATCCGGTCCAGGCTGAGGCCGCTGGCCTCGATGGCCAGGTGCAGGGTGTCCGCGAAGCCGCCGGCCGGGGTGAGGCGGCCCGCGGCCGCCGCGGGAGCCGGTCCGGCCGGGCCCGGGTGCTCCGTGTGCGACCCGACCAGCCGCAGCCGCGCCGCGTCCTGAGGCTGCTCTGCGGCCATGCGGTAACCCTCCCCACCAGCTGAGTTCGGTGGGACCGGGCCGCCGCCGGGGCGCGCCGTCAGAGGCATCACCGAGTTGTGGGGAACCCTATGCACGGTCGAGAGGCTACGTCATCAGTCGTGCGTATGACAGTGGTCACGGCAAGTGAACCGGGCGGTGAGCGATCTTGAAACAGTCCGGAAACACGAGCCGCCGGACGGCCTGGAGGGGCCGGGACGGGACACCGCCGGGGCGGGCCCTGACGGCGCCGCCCCGGCGGGGGTTCGGTGGTGCTACCGACCGGTGATCAGTTGACGTTCAGCGCGACGTCGTCGATCACGAAGCTGGTCTGGAGCGAGGAGTCCTCGGTGCCGGTGAACTTGATGGTCACGGTCTGGCCGGCGAAGGAGGTCAGGTCCAGGGTGCGCTGGACGTAGCCGGCCGCCGCGTTGGCGTTGGAGTACGTCGCCAGCGTGGTGCTGTTGGCCTGGACGGTCAGCTTGTCGTACGCGGTGGTGCCGGTCTCCGCGGTGTCGACGTGCAGCCAGAAGGTCAGCTTCGCGGAGGCGCAGCCGGCCGGGATCGAGACGGTCTGCGACAGGGTGTCGGTGTGGGCCGAGCCGTAGCCGTCCAGCCAGGCCTTCCAGCTGCCCGAGTGGGCGGGCTGGGAGGCGCTGTTGGTGACCACGCCGCTGGAGGCGGTCCACGGCGCGGCGGTGCCGCTCTCGAAGCCGCCGTTGGAGACCAGCTGGGCGGCGGTGCAGCCGCCGGACGGCGGGGTGGTGCTGCCGCCGCCGAGCAGGGCGGTGGTCAGCGCGTCGGCGACCGGGGAGCCCCAGCCGGTGACCTGGTCGTAGCCGGCCTTGGCGGAGAAGTCCTGGTTGGCGCCGGTGGTCACGTCGTGGAAGCTGCTGCCGTAGCCGCCGCCGTTCGCGACCGCGTACAGCCGCGGGCTCGCCTCGCCGAGGACCGGCTGCCCGGCGGCCTTGGCCTTCTGGTTGAACTGGGCCGCGTAGCCGGCCCAGAGCGGCGCGGCCGCGCTGGTGCCGCCGTAGACCTGCCAGGAGCCGGCGGTGTAGATCGCGAAGCCGCTCTGCGGGTCGGCGTTGGAGGAGACGTCCGGGACGGTGCGCATGGTGCCGGTGACGCCGGTGCCGGTCTGCCAGCTCGGCTTGGCGAACACGGTGGAGACGCCGCCGCCGGCGGTGCTCCAGGCGCTCTCCGAGGAGTAGGTGTTGCCGCCGGAGACCTGGAGGTTGGTCCCGCCGACGCCGGTCTGGTGCGGGCTGGAGGCCGGGAAGTCGACCGCCTTGACGGCCGAGCCGCTGGTGGAGCGGGTGCAGTCGCGCGAGCCGTCGTCACCGGAGGCGGAGAAGATCGAGATGCCCTGGGCGGCGGCCTGCTTGAAGGCGTTGTCGACCGCGGTCATCGAGGAGGCGGTGGTGTCCGGCTCGCAGGAGCCCCAGGAGATCGAGACGACCGAGACCCGGTTGTCCGTCACGATCTTGTTGGCCATGTCGATCTCGCCCTGGTCGCTGTTGGGCGCCTCGTAGACCAGCTGGGTGGCCTTGGGCGCCGCGCCGCGGACGATCTCGCTGTCCAGCTCGACCTCGCCCTGGCCCTGGCCGGGGGCGGAGTCGTAGTTGGCGCCGTCCACCGAGACGGTGGAGACGGCCGGGCCGGACAGGCCGTACTGGGAGTCGTAGGTGGTCAGGTTCGAGGACTGGTAGCCGTCGAACTCCCACAGCGCGACCGTGGTGCCGGTGCCGTCCGCGCCGGTCTTGGTGAGGTTGTACGCGCCGGTGTACTGGGCCGGGGACATGCCGCTCGGGGCGGCGCTCGCGGCGTTCGGAGCGGGCGTGGCCGGGGTGACCGCGTTCGGGGCGGCGGCGTTCGGCTCGGCCAGGCGGTTCTTGCGGACCGCGTGGTTGTCCAGGCCGCTGACGCCCTGGACCACGGTGGCCAGGTCGGACGGGATCGAGGCGGCGGCGTCGTTGGCGAAGAACGCGCGCTGGAGCTGCGGGTCGAGGTACGAGCTCTCGTGGGTGCCGAAGGCCTGGGAGACCTGGGCGGCGGTGCCGTGGGCGTTGACCACCTGGCGGTTGGCGCTCACCCCGGTGACGGTCAGGCCCTGCTGGGCCAGGTAGGTCCTGACCTGGTCGACGGCGGCCTGGGTCGGGCCGAACCGCGCGGTGAACTGCTCCGGCGTCAGGTGGCGGCCGTACTCCGGGGCACCCGGGGTCTCGACCGCGGTGAGGAAGTGGTCCAGGGCGTCGGTGTCACGCAGCTTCAGGCTGACGGACACGGAGATCTGCTGGGCGGCCGGGACGTCACCCTTCTTCTCCGAGTGGGCCACCGCGGGGTTCACGGTGTTCGGGAGGGCGACGCGCGGGGCGGCGTTCGGGGTGGCGGCCTGCGCGGTGGAGACACCGAGCGAGACGGCGGTCAGCGGCAGCACGGCTATCGCCGCGGCGAGGGCAAGGGAGCGGGGGCGCAACGGATCCTCCTCCGGCCGGCTGTGGGGGCCGGCAAGGGGCCAGGCGTTCCGGAGTCGAGAACGCTTGCTTGAACATGACAGAACCCGTGTGCGAATTGGCTCATGGCCGGGCAATTCGTTGCTAAAAAACAGTCAACTGTGGAGAGCGGGAAACCCGTCGGTTCCATACAGTGAATGGCCGTGGCGGCCGGGTGCGGGGCGGTGCCCTCCGCACGCGAAGGTCCCCGCGCCCCAAGAGGGGCACGGGGACCTCGACGCGGTGCCGGGCGGTCAGGCCGGAGTGCCGAGCCAGTCGGTGAGGGCGGCGCGCAGTTCGCCCTGGCCGGGGTCGACGGCGGCCCAGGCGACGTAGCCGTCCGGGCGGATCAGCAGCACGGTGTCGCGCAGCTTGCCGTGCGGGTCGGCGGGGGCGGCGCAGACCACGCGGTCGGCCCAGGGCTCGGCGGCGGCCAGCTCGTCATTGCTGACCAGGACGAACTTCCCGGCGCGCAGCGCCTCGTAGAGCCGCTCGGGGGCGGCCGGGGCGCCCTCGGCGGGCTTGCTGAGGGCGGTCAGCCGCAGGTCCGGGACGCGCTTGCCGACCTGCGGGTGGGCGTCCTTGGGGGCCGGGTAGGAGATCCCGATGCCGGAGATCAGCTTGGCGCCGCGCCCGGTGACCGGGTCGAGGAGGCCGCCCAGCGCGGTGAGCGCCCCGCGCAGGGCGCGGGTGGGGGCGGACTCGGCGAGCGCCAGCCGGATCAGCGCGCCGGAGGTGCGCAGCACCGTCTTGCCGACCGGGTGCCGCTCGGTCTGGTAGGTGTCCAGCAGGGCGTCGGTGGCCCGGCCCCGGAGGACGGCGGCGAGCTTCCAGGAGAGGTTGGCGGAGTCCTGGAGGCCGGTGTTCATGCCCTGGCCGCCGGCCGGGGAGTGGCAGTGGGCGGCGTCGCCGGCCAGGAAGACCCGTCCGGAGCGGTAGTCGGGGGCCTGCCGTTCGTCGCTGTGGAAGGTGGAGCTCCAGCGCACGTCGTGCAGGCCGTAGTCCTCGCCGAGGATGGCCCGGACGAGGGCGGTGAGCTGCTCGGGCGAGGGGGTGGTGCCGTCCGGGTACCGTTCCTCGCGGTCCCAGGCGATGATCCGGAACCAGCCGTCGCCGAACGGGGCGATGAAGGCGAAGCCGGCGTGGTTGGCGCTGACGGTGATCGTCTCGGTGGGCTCGCGGTCCAGCCGGACGTCGGCCAGCACCATCGAGTCGACCACGGACTCGCCGGGGAAGGGGATGCCGAGCAGGTCGCGGACGGTGGAGTGGACGCCGTCGGCGGCGACCGCGTACGCGGCGCGGTGGCTCCGCCTGTCCCGGGTCTCCAGGGTCACGCCCTCGGCGTCCTGGCGCAGCCCGGTGACCTCGGCGCCGCGCAGCACGGTCGCGCCGGCCTTCTCGGCGCGTTCCAGCAGCAGTCGTTCGACGTTGTACTGGGGGGTCATCAGGACGAACGGGAAGCGGGTGGGCAGCGTGCCGAGGTCGATCCCGAGGCGGTCGGACATCCTCAGCCCGTCGAGCGGGCGGCCGGTGGCGATCAGCTCCTCCGCCAGGCCCCGGGCGTCCAGCATCTCCAGGCTGCGGGCGTGCACGGCGAAGGCCCGGGTGAGGTTGGACTCGGCGGCCCGCTTCTCCAGCAAGGTGACGCCGACTCCGGCGGCGGCGAGGTCGCCGGCCAGCAGCAGTCCGGTCGGTCCGGCGCCGACGATCAGGACGTCGGTTTCGGTCGTCGGCTTCACGGCCATGTATCAGCTCCCGTTGCTCGGAGGGCGGTCGGACGCCGTTCCCGGCGTCCTCCCAGCCTCCATCATCGCGGGCGCGGCCGGGGCTGTGAACCGCCGGGTCCGGGAGCCGTGAACCGCCGGGCCCCGGCGGTGGGTGACCGCCGGGGCCCGGATCCGGAATCGAACGCTCAGCCGTGCCGGCGGATCTCCACCGTGCGGAACCGGTTGGCGACGAACGCGCCGTCGCAGTAGGCCGAGTTGGCGGCCGGGTTGGCGCCGGTGCCGTGGAGGTCGGAGAAGGCGGCGGTCTGGTTGGGGTAGACCCCGCCGGTCAGGTTGAGCGAGAGCGAGACGCCGGAGTCCAGCGCGGCCTCCACCAGGAGCGCCTCCACCTCGGGCGAGGTGGTGTAGCCGGAGGCGGTCATGGCGCCCTTCTCGCGGACCGTGGTGCGCAGCAACTCGACGGCGGCGGCGGTGGATTCGACCGCGACGGCGAAGGAGACCGGCCCGAAGCACTCGCTGCGGAAGACGGCCCGGTCGTCCGGCTTGTCGGCGTCCAGCCTGACCAGCGCGGGGGTGCGGACGGTCGCGCCGGGGAAGTCCGGCGAGGTCACCGCGCGCGGGGCGAGGGCGAGTTCGCCGTACTCGCCGCCGGCCGCGGCGGCCGAGCGCTGGAGCACCCCGGGGTTGACCACGGCGCCGAGGATCGCGGCGGCGCGGGCGTCGTCGGAGAGCAGGCCCTCGATGGCGCCGGCCAGGTCGGTGACCACCTGGTCGTACGACTTGTCGCCCTGGTCGGTGGTGATGCCGCCGCGCGGGATCAGCACGTTCTGCGGGGTGGTGCACATCTGGCCGCTGTAGAGCGAGAGCGCGAAGGCCAGGTTGCCCAGCATGCCCTTGTAGTCGTCGGTGGAGTCGATCACCACCGCGTTGACGCCGGCCTTCTCGGTGTACACCTGGGCCTGCTTGGCGTGCTCCTCCAGCCAGTCGCCGAAGGAGGTGGAGCCGGTGTAGTCGATCAGCTTGATCTCGGGGCGGACGGCGAGGGCCGCGGCGACGGTGCCGCCCTCGTGTTCGGCGGCCAGGCAGACCAGGTTCGGGTCGAAGCCGGCCTCGGCGAGCACCTCGCGGGCGGTCCGGACGGTCAGCGCGAGCGGCAGCACGGCCCGCGGGTGCGGCTTGACCAGCACCGGGTTGCCGGTGGCCAGCGAGGCGAACAGGCCCGGGTAGCCGTTCCAGGTGGGGAAGGTGTTGCAGCCGATCAGCAGCGCGAGGCCGCGCGGGACGACGGTGAACTCCTTGGTCATCACCAGCGGGTCGCGCTTGCCCTGGGGCTTGGTCCAGCCGGCCTGGCGCGGCAGCCGGGTCTGCTCGGCGTAGGCGTAGGCGACCGCCTCCAGACCGCGGTCCTGGGCGTGCGGGCCGCCGGCCTGGAAGGCCATGCCGTAGGCCTGGCCGGTGGTGTGCATGACGGCCTGGGCGAACTCGTGGGAGCGGGCGTTGATCCGGTGCAGGATCTCCAGGCAGACGGCGGCGCGCTCCAGCGGGCTCGCGGCGGCCCAGCCGGGGCGGGCGGCGGTGAGCGCGGCGATCAGCGCGTCCGGGTCGGCGTGCGGGTAGGTGATGCCCAGCTCGACGCCGTACGGGGAGGACTCGCCGCCGACCTGGTCGCCGTCGGTGGGGTGGCCGTCGAGGACGAACGGCTTGCCGTGCAGGGCGTCGAAGGCGGCCTTGCCGTCCGCCGGGCCGCTCTCGCCGTAGGCCTTCGGGAACTCGGGGTAGGGCGACCAGTAGTCGCGCGCGACGGCGGCGGCGAGCGCGGCGTCCAGGGTGGCCTGGTGGCGCTCGACCAGCTCGCCGACGAGGGGGTGGGTGACCGCTGCGGACATCTGTGCGCTCCTCGGAGGGCGTCGAAAAGCAGGACGGGATCAGTCACAGAGTAACCGAACGATCGGTCGGTTCAAGAGGGTGTGGAGGAGGGAGGCCCGTGGAAAACGGACGGGGGCGCGTCCGTGGCGGACGCGCCCCCGTGGGCCGGGTGGACCGGGGTCTACGGCACGCCCAGCTCGAAGATCACGTACCCGGCGTACCAGCCGGAGGCGATCGCCCCGGTGCCCAGGACGGCCGCCAGGGCCGGCAGGCTCAGCTTGCGCAGCCCCACCGCCAGCGCGATGAGCAGCGGGAACGCGGGCAGCAGGTAGCGCGAGGTGTTGCCGAAGATGCCGAGGCTGCCGAGCACGGAGACGATCGTGGCCAGCGTGTAGGCGGTCAGCACCAGCGGCGGGCGCAGCCGGACCAGCAGCACGATCAGCATCGGCAGGCTGAGCACGATCAGGGTGGCGAACAGGTCCGGCACCGGGAAGGCGAAGGGGTAGTCGTTGCGGCCCAGCAGCACGCCGCGGATCGCGTGCCAGGTGCCCTGGCCCCAGTCGAAGTAGTGCAGCCAGGCGTCGTGCTGGAGGCGGAAGTAGCCGCCCCACTCACCGGTCCGCCAGCCCACCCAGCCGACGTAGCCGAGCAGGCCGACCGGGGCCAGCACCATCGCGGCCAGCGGACGCAGGACGCCGCTCTCCCGGCGGTACAGCTCGACCATCGCGGCCAGGCCCACCGCGCCGATCAGTGCGGCGGAGGTCGGCCGGTTGAGCCCGGCGACCAGGGTGATCACCCCGGCCGCGATCCACTGCTTGGTCATCACCCAGTAGCAGGCCCAGGCCGCCAGCGCGACGAAGAGGGAGTCCGAGTAGACCGCCCACTCGGCGCCCGAGCCCGGGGCGATCGCCCAGAGCCCGGCCGCGATCACGCCCGAGCGCGCGTCGCCGGTCATCTTCTCGACCACGGCGTAGATGCCGGCCGCGGCGAACAGCGAGGCCACCACCGACACCAGCATCCCGGCGCCGTACAGGCCGAGGCCGGTGACGTCCGAGACCATCCGCATCAGGCCCGGGTAGAGCGGGAAGAAGGCGGCCGAGTTCTGCTCGATGTTGAAGCCGACCGGTCCGTTCGGGATCGGGACCAGCGCCGGGTGGTAGCCGAACTGGGCCACCTGCTGGTACCACCAGCCGTCCCAGGTGCCCGCCACGTCCCAGGGGTTGGCGCCGCCGCCGAACCGGGCCGGCTTCTTGGCGTACTCGCCGGAGAAGGAGAGGAGCTTCATGAAGACGGTGAAGCCGACCAGCTTCAGCATCGCGTAGCACCACACGGCCGGCCCGAACCGGACCACCAGGGCGCGGGCGCGGTCCTGCCAGGTGTGTGCGGCGTCCTCCGGCTCCTCGTTGCGCTGCTCGGGCACGTCGGAGGCGACTGCCGGTATTGAGTTCATCAGCCGTGGACCCCACCTGCTGGACGTGGACGGATCGTCCGCAGATTCTAGGGCCTGCCCCCTCCGGTTGGTGTGGACCAGTCGGACCCGATCGCGTACCGGCCGGGACGGCCGGGGATACTCGGAGGATGGCCGATCACACCACGCGCACCGCCTACACCGTGGAGTCACTGCTCGCGGTGACCGTCGACGTGTTCAACGAGCGCGGCTACGACGGCACCTCGATGGAGGACCTGTCGAGGGCGGCCGGGATCTCCAAGTCGTCGATCTACCACCACGTGCGCGGCAAGGAGGAACTGCTGCGGCTGGCGGTCGGGCGGGCGCTGGACGGGCTGTTCGCGATCCTCGCCGAGCCGGCCGCGGTCGAGGGCCCGGCGGTGGAGCGGCTGGAGCACGTGGTGCGGCGCACCGCCGAGGTGCTGCTGGAGGAACTCCCGTACGTGACGCTGCTGCTGCGGGTGCGCGGGAACACGGCCACCGAGCAGTGGGCGCTGGAGCGCCGGCGGGACTTCGACCACCAGGTCGCGGAGCTGCTGCGGGCGGCGGTCGCGGACGGCGCGCTCCGGGCGGACGTGGAGCCGCGGCTGGCCACCCGGCTGCTGTTCGGGATGATCAACTCGATCGTGGAGTGGTACCGGCCGGGGGCCAAGGCCGCCGACGGCGTCGCGGACGCGGTGGTCCACCTGGCCTTCGACGGGCTGCGGGCGCGCTGAGCCGTACCCGCTGAGCCGTACCCGCCGAGGGCGGCCCGTCAGGGCGGCCTGTCAGAGCTGGGCGTTCCCGCCGGGGGCGGCCCGTCCCGTCAGAGCGGCGGCACCTGGTCCGTCTCCTCGAAGACCAGCATGGTCCGGGTGCCGAGCACCTGCGGGATGGACTGGATGCTGCCCAGCACCAGCTCCCGCAGGGCCTGGTTGTCGGCGGTGTGCACCAGCAGCAGGACGTCGAAGTCCCCGCCCACGAGTGCGATGTGCGCCACCCCGGGCAGCTCCAGCAGCTGCTCGCGCACCGTCCGCCAGGAGTTCTGGACGATCTTCAGGGTGATGTACGCGGACGCGACCTGGCCCGCCCGCTCGTGGTCCACCCTGGCGGTGAAGCCGCGGATGACGCCGTCCTCGACCATCCTGGAGATCCGGGCGTACGCGTTGGCCCGGGACACGTGCACCCGCTCGGCCACCGAGCGGATGGAGGCGCGGCCGTCCTGCTGCAACAGCCGCAGGATCGACCGGTCGACCCGATCGAGTCTGGACGTCTGTTCAGCCGACATGACCCCCCACCCTCCCCGATTGGACACACTGCCACCAGTCGACCGCCGAACGGGCCGAATGTCCACCACCTTGTCACGCTTCTGGTCAAGATGAACAGACGACCGAACAATCGGTAGGGAGCCCCCGCCACCCAAGGAGGTGCCCCGAGATGACCGTTCTCGACCACAGACACCGCACACCGGTGCCCGGATGGCTGCCCGGTGCCACCTCCCCGCGCACCGACCCGGCCCCGCTCCTCCCGGACCCCTCCCCCGTCCGGCTGCTCGGCACCCCCGCGCTGGAGAAGTGCGATCCGGCGCTGCTGCGCGAGCTCTACCGCCGCCTGGTCGTCGGCCGCCGGTACAACCAGCAGGCCACCACCCTCACCAAGCAGGGCCGGCTCGCCGTCTACCCGGCGTCCACCGGCCAGGAGGCCTGCCAGGTCGCCGCCGCGCTGGCGCTCGGCGAGCGGGACTGGCTCTTCCCCAGCTACCGCGACACCCTCGCCGTGGTCTCCCGGGGCGTCGACCCGCTGGAGGCGCTGACCCTGCTGCGCGGCAGCGCCCACACCGGCTACGACCCGCTGACCAGCCGCACCGCGCCGCTCTGCACCCCGCTCGCCACCCAGGCCCCGCACGCCGTCGGGCTGGCGCACGCCGCCCGGTTGCGCGGCGAGCCGGTGGTCGCGCTGGCGATGCTCGGCGACGGCGGCACCAGCGAGGGCGACTTCCACGAGGCGCTGAACTTCGCGGCCGTGCTGGGCGCCCCGGTCGTCTTCCTGGTGCAGAACAACGGCTACGCGATCTCCGTCCCGCTCAGCGCGCAGTCCGCCGCGCCCACCCTGGCCCACAAGGCCGTCGGCTACGGCATGCCGGGCCGGCTGGTGGACGGCAACGACGCGCCCGCCGTGCACGCGGTGCTGGCCGAGGCGGTCGAGCGGGCCCGGACCGGTGGGGGCCCGACCCTGGTCGAGGCGCTGACCTACCGGATCGAGGCGCACACCAACGCCGACGACGCGACCCGCTACCGCACCGAGCCCGAGGTGGCCGCCTGGCGCGAGCACGACCCGATCCTGCTGATGGAGCGCGCGCTGCGCGGACTCGGCGTGCTGGACGACGCCCTGGTGCGGGAGACGGCGGACGAGGCGGAGGCGCTGGCGGCCCGGATGCGGGCCGAGTTCCACACCGACCCGGACCTCGACCCGATGTCGCTGTTCGCCCACGTCTTCGCCGAACCGACCCCACAACTTCGGGAGCAGGCCGCCCAGTTGGCCGCCGAGCTGGCCGCCGAGGCGGAGGTGGCGGAGCGATGAGCACGGCGTCCCACCCGTCGCCCGCCCCCGGTCGGGCCGCCGAGCGGCACCCCGCCGGACCCCGCACGTCGAGCATGGCCCAGGCGCTCAACTCCGCGCTGCGCGACGCCATGCGCGAGGATCCGTCGGTGCACGTGCTCGGCGAGGACGTCGGCGCGCTCGGCGGCGTCTTCCGGATCACCGACGGGCTCACCGCCGAGTTCGGCCCGGACCGCTGCCTGGACACCCCGCTGGCCGAGGCCGGCATCCTCGGCACCGCGATCGGCATGGCGATGTACGGACTGCGTCCGGTGGTCGAGATGCAGTTCGACGCCTTCGCCTACCCGGCGCTGGAGCAGCTGTTCTCGCACGTCGCCAAGATGCGCAACCGCACGGCGGGCCGGCTGCCGCTGCCGATCACCGTCCGCATCCCGTACGGCGGCGGAATCGGCGGGGTCGAGCACCACAGCGACGCCTCCGAGGCGTACTACGCGAGCACCCCCGGCCTGCACGTGGTCACCCCGGCGACGGTCGCCGACGCGTACGGGCTGCTGCGCGCCTCGATCGCCTCCGACGACCCGGTGGTCTTCCTGGAGCCCAAGCGGCTCTACTGGGGCAAGGCCGACCTCGACCCGGCGGCGCCGGTCGAGCCGATCGGCAGGGCGGTGCTGCGGCGCACCGGCACCTCCGCGGTGCTGATCACCTACGGCCCCTCGCTGCCGGTCTGCCTGGCGGCGGCCGAGGCGGCGCAGGCCGAGGGTTGGGACCTCGCGGTGCTGGACCTGCGCACCCTGGTGCCGTTCGACGACGAGACGGTCTGCCGGGTGGTCCGCTCGCTCGGCCGGGCCGTGGTGGTGCACGAGGCGAGCGGCTTCGGCGGCACCGGCGCGGAGATCGCCGCCCGGGTCACCGAGCGCTGCTTCCACCACCTGGCCGCGCCCGTGCTGCGGGTCACCGGCTTCGACATCCCGTACCCGCCGCCGATGTTGGAGCACCACCACCTGCCCGGGGTGGACCGCATCCTGGACGCGGTCGCCCGGCTCCAGTGGGAGGACTGAGGATGATGCCCGTCGTGCGGGAGTTCCGGCTGCCCGACCTCGGTGAGGGGCTCACCGGGGCGGAGGTGGTGCGCTGGATGGTCGAGGTCGGCGAGGTGATCGCGGTCGACCAGCCGGTGGTCGAAGTGGAGACCGCCAAGGCCGTGGTGGAGGTGCCCTGTCCGTACGGCGGGGTGGTCACCGCGCGGTACGGCGAGGTGGGCGAGGAGGTCGCGGTGGGCGCGCCGCTGGTGACGGTCGCGGTGGCGGCGGCCGGACCGGACACCGTCACCGCGACCGCTGTCGGGGCCGTCGTCGGGGCCGCTGTCGGGGCCGTCGTCGGGGCCGGCGAGGTGGAGCGGCCGCTGGTCGGGTTCGGGGTCGCCGAGCCGGGCCGGGGCGGGCAGCGGCGCCGGGTCGGGGCGGCGGCTCCCGTCGCGGTGGCCGCCGTGGCCGTTCCGGCTCCCGCGGTCCCGGTGGTGGTTCCGGTGATCTCGCCGCTGGTGCGGCGGCTGGCCCGGGAGCAGGGCGTCGACCTGGCCGGCCTCACCGGGAGCGGACCGGACGGGCTGATCATGCGTGCGGACGTCGAACGGGCGGTCGCCGCCAGGGTGGCCGCTCCGGCGGGTGTCGCCGTCGCCGTCGCGCCGGACGGTGTCGTCCCGCTGCGCGGGCTGCGCAAGGCGGTGGCGGAGAAGCTCAGCCGCAGCCACCGGGAGATCCCCGCGGCGACCTGCTGGGTGGACGCCGACGCCACCGAACTCATGGCGCTGCGAAGGCAGTTGAACTCCACGCCGGGTCCGAAGGTGAGCGTTCTGGCGCTGCTGGCGCGGATCTGCACCGTCGCGCTGGCGCGCTTCCCGGAGCTCAACTCCTCGGTGACCGAGGATGGTTCGGGAATCGTCCGGCACCAGGCCGTGCACCTGGGCTTCGCCGCGCAGGGCGAGCGCGGGCTGGTCGTGCCGGTGGTGCGGGACGCGCAGAACCGCAGCACCGAGCAACTCGGCGAGGAGCTTGGGCGGTTGACCGAGGCAGCGCGCGGCGGATCGCTCACTCCGGCCGAACTGACCGGTGGCACCTTCACGTTGAACAACTACGGGGTGTTCGGCGTGGACGGATCCACCCCGATCCTCAACCACCCCGAGGCGGCGATGCTCGGGGTCGGCCGGATCGTCGCCAAACCATGGGTCCACGGTGGGCAGTTGGCGGTCCGCGAGGTGACGCAGCTGTCGTTCACCTTCGACCACCGGGTCTGCGACGGCGGGACGGCCGGGGGCTTCCTGCGGTTCGTCGCGGACTGCGTGGAGCAGCCGGGGATGCTGCTGCGACAGCTCTGAGCGCACGGGCGTTCGACGCGGCGAGGACGTCGCCCTGGGTGTGCGGACGGACACCCAGGGCGACCGCGGCCGGGGAGAGTAGCGCGTGGCGGGCCCGGCTGTCCGGGCTTCGCGCGATTCCTCCGGCGGGCGCTCCGGGCGTGCCACGCTGCCTTGGCTCCGGCAGGGACGAGCCGGGCGCAGGTCGGCCGGAGGCGAAACGATTCAGTTGAACATTCGAGATGCAGCGGGTCGAGACGCGGCGGGTCGAGACGCGGCGGGTCACGACGTGGCGGGTCACAACGTGGCCGTGAAGTCCCGTACGACGGTGCTGGTCCGCAGCCGGCACGGCGCGGCGGGGGCCGCCTCCGTCCCGGGCCTGTCGACGGAGGCACCGTCGGCGATGTCGATGCCGACGGTGTCGATGCCGTCGGCGTCGATGCTGGAGCCCGTCCGGCCGGTGGTCCCGGCCCGGCCGGCGCACCCGCCGACCGGGCCGGCTCCGGGAGCCGTCCCGGCCCCCGACTTCCGCCCGCTGTTCGTCGACGCCCCCGGCCTCAACCGGGCCGGCCCGGGCGACCGGTGGAGCGACGCCTGGGGCGCGGGAGCCCCCGCCGGACCGCCCCCGCCCCCGGCCGCGCTGCCGGCCGCCGGGGCGGGTCGGCCCGGCGCGGAAGCGCCGCTCACCGCCCGGGAGGTCGAACTGGTCCGGGCCGGCCTCGCCGCCCTCGTGCCGGTCGCCGACCGGGCCACCGCGCACTTCTACGCGCTGCTCTTCCTGCGCCACCCCGAGCTGCGCTCGTTCTTCCCCGCCGCCATGGACGTCCACCGCGACCGGCTGTTCCGCACCGTGCTGACGGTGGCGCACGAGATCGACCGGCCCGCGGCGCTGCGCGCCACCCTCGCCGGGCTCGGCCGCGACCACCGCCGGCACGGCACGCCGGCCGCCCACTACGTCACGGTGGAGGAGTGCCTGGCGCAGACCCTGGCCCGGTACGCGGGCAGCCGCTGGGACGCCGAGGCCGAGCGGGCCTGGCGCCGCGCCTACCGGATGGTCGCTTCGGGCATGATCGAGGCCGCCGAGGAGGACGCCCGCACCTCGCCGGCCTGGTGGCAGGGCGAGATCGTCCGGCACGAGCGGCGCACCCGGGACGTCGCGGTGGTCACCGTCCGGCCGGACCAGGCGTACCCGTTCCGGGCCGGGCAGTACGCCGCGCTGGAGACGCCCTGGTGGCCGCGGGTCTGGCGGCACTACTCCTTCGCCGCCGCGCCCCGCCCGGACGGGCTGCTGGTGTTCCACGTCAAGGCCGTCCCGGCGGGCTGGGTGAGCAACGCGCTGGTCCACCGGGCCGCGCCCGGGGACGTGCTGCGGCTGGGGCCGGCGGCCGGCTCGATGACCGTCGACCACGCGGCCGGCGCCGATCTGCTCTGCCTCGGCGGCGGCACCGGCGTCGCGCCGGTCCGCGCCCTGGTCGAGGAGGCCGCCGCGTACGGCACGCCGGGCCGCCGCGTCGAGGTGTTCTACGGCGCCCGCCGGGCCGAGGAGCTGTACGAGCTGGACGGGCTGCGCGAACTGGCCGGGTGCAACCCGTGGCTGACGGTCCGTCCGGTGGTGTCCGTCGGAGGTCCGGCCGGCGGTCTGCTGACCGGTGGCCTGCTGACCGGTGAACTGCCCGAGGTGGTGGGCCGGTTCGGGCCGTGGGCGGGCCGCGAGGCGGTGCTCAGCGGACCGCCCGCGATGGTGCGCCGGGGCGTCGGGGTGCTGCTGCGCGCCGGGGTCGCGGCCGAGCGGATCCGGCACGACCTGGTCGGTGACCTGGCCTCCGGGTGATCACCCGAGGTCGGGTGCGAGGAGCGCGCGGATGCCCTCGATGTTGGCCGCCAGGTACGCCCGCAGCCGGGGCGGGACCACGTTGACCGAGGTGACGCCCTCGCGGGTGAACGGCAGCCGGACCACCTCGTACTCGCCGTTGGGCTCCGTCACCTCGGGCCCGTGCCGTCGGCTGAGGTCCATCGAGGCGAGCCGGCAGACGAAGAAGTGCTGCACCTTGATCCCGTGCGGGTGCAGCGGGGTGCCGTCGTCGTGGAGCGTGTGGCTGACGGTGTCGACGAACGCGGGCACCACGTCCACGATCTTGCCGCCGAGTTCCTCGTCCACCTCGCGGTGCAGCGCCTCGACCACCGTCCGGTCCTCGCGCTCGACCCCGCCGCCGGGGGTGATCCAGTACGGGTGCGGCGCGTCCGGCCGGACCCGCCGGATCAGCACGATCGAGGCCGGACCGTACGGGTCGTCCGGGTCCAGCTCCAGCAGGATGGCCCGCGCGGTGCGCTTCACCACCGGTCGCAGTGGCGGAGTGCGGTTGTCGGGGTCCATGGCCACCTCCGGGGCTGGCGCGTTGTGCGGGAGTCTCCCGCGCCGGGGAGGGGGCGAAACCCGGGGAATGGGTCGAAACGCACCCGACCGGGTCGAAACGCCGACCCGGTCGGGTGCGTCCGTTCGGGGGCCCGCTGTGCTGCAATGGGCGACTATCGGGCAAAATCGGAGGGCGCTGCTCCGCATGGCCCTTCTTGGCACCTGCGCGCGGGACTCGGGCTGGGGGTTGGGTGGCATGGATCAGATCGCACAGCCGTTCGACATCGCAGAGGATTCCGGGCCGGCCGTGCCGCGGCAGAAGGCCGCGGAGCGGGGGCCCACCCTGATCGGTTCCGTCCAGCGGGCGCTGCGGCTGCTGGAGGCCGTCGGGGGCTTCGGGCACGGCGCGACCGCCAAACAGCTGGCCCGCGCCGCCGAGCTGCCCCTCGGCACCGCCTACCACCTGCTGCGCACCCTGGCCCACGAGGGCTACCTGCGGCGGTCCGAGGGGCGGTTCTTCCACGGGGAGGCGCTCGACGGCATAGCCACCGCGCGCGCCCGCTCCGGCCGGCCCGACCTGCGGACCCGGATGCAGTCCTTACGGGACGACCTCGGCGCCGCCGTCTACTTCGCCCTCTACCAGGACGGCGAGGTCCACCTGGTGGACGTGGTCGAGGCTCCGGACCGCCCCGCCGTGGAGCCCTGGGCCGACCTGCGGGCGACCGCCCACGCCCACGCCATCGGCCAGTGCCTGCTGGGCCAGCTCCCCGAGGACGTGCGCCGCGACCACCTCGCCCGCCACCCGCCGACCGGGCTCACGCCGGCCACCCTGACCGGGGAGAGCGCGGTGCTGCGACGGCTCGCCGCGCTGCGGCCGACCATGCCCGTGCTGGAGCGTCAGGAGTACGCTCTCGGCACGGTCTGCGCGGCGGTCCCGATCACGATAGGTCCGGTGGTCGCCACCATGGCCCTCTCGCTGCCGGTCGAGCAGTCCGACCGACTGGCCTCCGTCGCGCGCCAACTGCGGTGCGAGGTCGGGGCGATGAGCCCGTCGTTCATCCTCTGAAGCTACTTGGTCTAGACCTAGCCCGGCTCGTTCACCATTTGAAAAAGCACACCTTGTCCACTACATCCCCAAACATGGACGATGGTGATCGAACGTGGATTGGTTGCATAAACCGTCACAAAAACCGTCGAAAACATGTCCGGCCGCCGTCGGACCAGCACACCGACGGCGCGGGCAGAACGAGAGGTACTGGCGCCATGCAGCACAGCACAGTCCAGGGTCACCTGGTGATGAACCTCGTGGTCTCGCACGAGCTCTCCTTCCGCCTCCTGGTGGACCTGGCGTACGAGGCCGACGACCCGTACGCCGTCCGGCTCACCTTCCACCTGCCCGGCGACGCCCCGGTCACCTGGTACTTCGCGCGGGAGCTGCTGCTCGACGGGATCAGCGGACCGGCGGGCGAGGGCGACGTGCACATCCGCCCGGTCGGTGACGAGCTCTCGGAGGTCCGCATCGTGCTGCGCTCCCCGGACGGAGACGCCGTGCTGCGGGCCTCGTCCGCGCCGCTGATCGCGTTCCTGTCGCGCACCGACCGGCTGGTGCCGATGGGCGAGGAGTTCGCGGGGCGGGACATCGACGCCCAGCTCGCGAGCATCCTCAAGGGGCGTGAGAACGCGGGGTGAGCGGTCCAGGGGCGGCCGTCCGCCGCACGGGAACGACGGAGGGGCCCGTACCCGGGGAGACACCCGGGCACGGGCCCCTTTCGGTTGCCCGCACGGGACCGGTCAGTCGTCGTCCAGGGCCACGTGCAGGCCCCAGGCGACCAGGCTGATGATCAGCGAACCGATCAGCGCCGAACCGAAGTTGGTCACGTGGAAGTCCAGACTCAGCTTCCCGGAGGCCCAGGAGGTGAGCATCAGCATCAGGGCGTTGATCACGAAGGTGATCAGGCCCAGCGTGAGGATGAACAGCGGGAACGAGAACAGTTTGACCACCGGCTTGATCAGCCAGTTCACCACGCCGAAGACGACGGCCACGCCGAGCACCGTCAGTGTCTTGTGCTGCCAGTCGGCCTTGCCCTGGGCGAGTTGGATGCCGCTGACGATCCAGGCGGCGACCCAGATGGCCGCCGCGTTGATCAGTGTCTTGATGACGAATCCCTTCATGCCGCCCAAGACTGGCAGGAACCACCCTCCCGACGGAACCTCCGGACGGCGGGGTGGTGTTGAATGCCACAGGGCGCGCGGGTGGCCGAACGCGCTCGCGGACGAGGGAGGACGGCGGCGGTGAAGCTCTTCCGGCTGGACGAACTGGACGCCGAGCGGGCGGCCAACGACGGCGCCTACCTGCGGTTCCTGCGCGAGGCGCGGATGTCCGCCGGGCTGTACGCGCTCTCCCCCGGGGACACCGACACCCAGACCGCGCACGACCAGGACGAGCTCTACCAGGTGATCAGCGGCAGGGCCGAACTGACCGTCGGCGCCGAGACCATGACCGTCGGGCGCGGCACCGTGGTGTACGTCCCGGCGGGCACCCCGCACCGGTTCCACCACGTCACCGAGGAGCTGCGGGTGCTGGTGGTGTTCTCCCCGCCGGAGGACTGAGCGGAGCGCCGGGAGCCGCGCCGGTTAGGGTCGCGGCATGAGCACCAAGACGCTGACCGAAGAACTCTGGGCGGCCATCGAGCCGGTGTACGCCGAGATCCTCGCCCACCCCTTCCTGGCCGGGCTCACCGACGGCACCCTGCCGCGCGAGGCCTTCCGCCACTTCGTCGTCCAGGACTCGCACTACCTGCGCGACTACGCCCGCGCGCTCGCCGTCTGCGCCGCCAAGGCGCCCGGCGAGGAGGACGTCCGGGCCTTCGCCGACGACGCGGTCGGCGCGCTGGCCGCCGAGCAGGGCATGCACGCCGAGTTCCTGACGGCCTTCGGCGGGAGCGCCGAGGAGGCCGCCGCCGAGCCGGTGCTGCCCACCACCCGGGCCTACACCAGCTACCTGCTGGCCACCGTCTACGGCGGCTCCTTCGCCGAGGCGGTCGGCGCGGTGCTGCCCTGCTACTGGATCTACGCCCGGGTCGGCGAGGCGCTGCTCGCCCAGGGCTCGCCCGATCCGCTGTACGCCAAGTGGATCGCCACCTACGGTGACGAGGCCTTCCAGTCGGTCGTCCGCCGGGTGCTGGCGCTCACCGACCGGCTGGGCGAGGAGCTCTCCGCGACGGAACGCCGCAAGGTGGTCGGGCACTTCGTGACCACCTCGCGCTACGAGTGGATGTTCTGGGACGCCGCCTGGCGCGGCGAGCGCTGGCCGGTCTGAACCGTCCGGCCTGCCGCCGTCCTGTCGCCGGCCCGTCGTCGCGAAACGGCACGACGGGCCCGCGGCCCCCGGGCGGGGGCGGGCCGGGGGGCGGCCCGGGCCCGCCGTGTGCAACCCCCCCGGGGCCGGCCTGAGGCCGCCCCGCGACTACGTCGCCCTGGTGCTGCGGTTCGCCGGCCAGGAGGGCAACATCGGCG
>NZ_JBHTWX010000077.1:0-44763 GCF_042792155.1 Kitasatospora sp. NPDC056651
CCCGCGAGGCTGCCCCGGCCCGGTGGAGGTACCGGGACCGGGTGCGGAGCGGCGACGGCGGTCGATCGGTGTCCGAACGGTTCCGCCGGTCGGCTGTCCGCACCGGCCTGAGAACTGTGCCCGACGATCACGTGAATGTTCGAGCACTTCCGGGGGTTGTGAGACACTTCCGTCCGTCTCAGCGCCATGACCTGGGGTTTGGGACGCCAGGCCGACGAGGGTGGAGACGCGCGGACGCCGAACGGCCGGGCCCGGACCCCGCCGTCCACCCGCCCCCCCATCCCCGTTTCGTGAGTTTGGAGCGCCGCAATGGGTTCCGCCTGGAAGCAGCTGCCCGAGGAGCTGTCCGAACCCGCCAGACGCCTGGCGGAGGAGCTGCGGACCATCAAGGACACCGCCGGACTGTCACTGTCCGAGCTGGCCGCCCGGACGCACTACAGCCGGGCCTCCTGGGAACGCTGGCTCAACGGCAAACGGGTCGTCACCGAGCAGGCGCTGGAGGCGCTGACCGGGGCGGTGGACTGCGACGGGGCCGCCCTGCGGGCGCTGTGGCGCCAGGCGGTCGCCGGGCCGGAGGCCGGGGCCGCGGAGCGGCCCGCCGCTGCCGTTGCCGTTGCCGTTACCCTTGCCGACGCCGACGCCGTCGAGGAGGCGGACCTGCGGGAGCCGGCCGGCGGCCGGGCCCTGACGACCGGGCGGGCCCCGGGGCGCGCTCCCGTCCTCTGGTGGCGGCGCCCGGCGGCGCTGCTGTCCGGCGCGGCCGTGCTGGCGCTGCTGCTGGTGCTGACGGGCCTGCGGATCAGCCGGCCCGACGCCCCCGCCGCGACGGTCGGGGTGGCGGCCGTCTCCGCGAGCGCCGACGCGAGCGCCAAGCCCGGCGCGTCCGGACCCGCCTGTCAGGCCGTCGGCTGCGCCCACAAGGACCCGAAGACCACCGGCTGCGGCCAGGACGCCCGCACCCTGCAGACCCAGGTGATCGGCAAGGTCGTCGTCTACCTCCGGTACAGCCAGGCCTGCCGGGCCGCCTGGGCGGCCATCACCGAGGGCGAGCCGAAGGACTACGCGACGATCACCGACAGCACCGGCGACAGCGAGACGGCGCTCATCCACTGGGGCTACGACAACTACTCGCCGATGCTGGCCGCGGCGGACCCGGCCGTCGTCTTCCAGGTCTGCGGCTACCAGCCGGCCGGCCACGACTGCACGGCGACGGTCGCCGACCTGGCCACGGTGGTGGCCTCCACCCCGATCCCGATCGGACGCGCCTCGCCGCCGCCCGGCGCCGGCGCGGGTGCCACCACCACCCCGGCCCCGGCCACCCCGGTCGCCCCCGCGCCCGCCGACCCGCCGGCGCCGACCGACCCGCCTGCCCCGACCGACCCGCCTGCCCCGAGCGACCCGCCGGCAGCGAGCGACCCGCCTGCTCCGAGCGACTCGGAGAGTCCCTCCTGAGCCCTCCGCCCGTCAGTCCAGGTAGCCGCGCAGCTGCTCGGCGTAGGCGTGGTCGCGGAGCTTGACCAGGGTCTTCGACTCGATCTGGCGGATCCGCTCCCGCGTCACGCCGAACAGCGCACCGATCTCCTCCAGCGTGCGCGGACGGCCGTCGTCCAGCCCGTAGCGGAGCTGGACGACCTGGCGCTCCCGCTCCCCCAGGGTGGCCAGGACGGCGTCCAGGTGCCGGCGCAGCAGCAGGAAGGCCGCGGACTCGGCGGGCGAGGCGGCGTCGGCGTCCTCGATCAGGTCCCCGAGCGCGACGTCCTCCTCGCCGACCGGGGTGTGCAGCGAGATCGGCTCCTGGGCCAGCCGCAGCAGCTCGCGCACCCGTTCCTCGGTCAGCTCCAGCACGGCGGCGATCTCGGCGGCCGTGGGCTCCAGGCCGCGCTCCTGGAGCAGCCCGCGCTGCGCCCGGACCACCCGGTTGATCAGCTCGACCACGTGCACCGGCACCCTGATCGTCCGGGCCTGGTCGGCCAGCGCCCGGCTCATCGCCTGCCGGATCCACCAGGTCGCGTACGTGGAGAACTTGAAACCCCGGGCGTAGTCGAACTTCTCCACCGCCCGGATCAGGCCCAGATTACCCTCCTGGACCAGGTCCAGCAGGGTCAGCCCGCGGCCGACGTAGCGCTTGGCCACGGAGACCACCAGGCGCAGGTTCGCCTCGATCAGCCGCCGCTTGGCGATCCGGCCCCGCACCACCAGGGTGTCCAGCTCGCCGGCCAGCGGGTCGGGCGGCGGCGGGTCGAGGTTCAGCCGCTCCTCGGCGAAGATGCCGGCCTCCACCCGGCGGGCCAGCTCGACCTCCTCCTCGGCGGTGAGCAGGTGGATCCGGCCGATCTCGCGCAGGTACTGGCGCAGCAGGTCGGCGGCGGGGCCGGTGTCCTCGGCGGGCGCCCGGCGCCGCCCGACCGGCTCCTCGGCCTCGCCGTCGCCGTCGCCGTCGGGCTCGGGCTCGGACTCGGACTCCAGGCTGTCGGGGTGGCCCTCCGGCCGACCCTGGGCGGGGACCCTGGCACCGCCGGGGGGTGCCGCCCCGGCCCGGCCGTGATGGGTGTCCCGCTCCTCGGCCTTCTGCCGGCCGCCCGGTCCGGCGGGATCCGTTCGCGTGCTGGTGGTGGTCGCTGCGACGAGGCCTTGCTCCACGGGCATCGCATCCCTCGGGGCGGGCGCGACTCTGGCGGACCCGCGCTGAACGGAGGTGGGCGCCATCCAGTGTGCGGTACGCCACACTCCGTGGCCGAGACTCGTGCGCCGACTTTCTGTTGAAGAAGGGGGCGCGGCCGGTGTCGCGGCGCGCGTTACAGCGCCGCCGCGCCCCGGCTGCGCAGCTGCTGCCCGTACTGCTGGAGCTGCCACAGCTCGGTCTGCACGGCGTGCAGCTGCTCGGCCTCGGCCCGCGGCCCGAGCCGCTGGAGGTACCCGCGGACCTCGGTGATCCGCCGGTCCACCGCCAGCATCCGCAGCTTGACCAGGAACTCCCCCGCGTAGACGGCGTCCGCCTTGCGGCGCGAGCGCACCGGCTCGACGGTCAGCTCGGTGACCAGCGAGCGCACCTGGTCGTCCGGGGACGC
The DNA here is from genome assembly GCF_042792155.1 of Kitasatospora sp. NPDC056651. NCBI lineage: Bacteria > Bacillati > Actinomycetota > Actinomycetes > Kitasatosporales > Streptomycetaceae > Kitasatospora > Kitasatospora sp. NPDC056651. The sequence goes on from NZ_JBHTWX010000077.1 coordinate 3,069, forward strand.
CTCGCGCACCGCGCTGGTGAAGTCGGGCAGGGCCGCCCCGTACGCGGCGCCGCCGGCCTTGGCGATGGCCTGCCGGACGGCGGCGTACGGCGGGGTCGGGAACTCGTCCTCGCCGTAGTGGTCGAAGGCCGGGCTGACCAGGTCCGGGTGCTGGAGCGCCAGCTTGAGCAGCTCGCGCTCGACGAACTGGGCCGGGTCGCGCGGGTCGAGCCGGAAGGAGGGCCGCTCGGGGCGCTGCGGCTGGAGCGGCTCGGGGCGGCGCTGGGCGGCCCCGCCGCGCGGGTTCTGCTGGCGTTCGCGGTCCCAGCGGGCCAGCTGGGAGATCCGGCGGACGACGAACTGCTCGTCCAGGATGCCGAGCATGCCGGCCAGCCGGACGGCGTACTCGTGCTGGATCGAGCGGTCCTTGATCTTGGCGACGATCGGGGCCGCCTCCTCCAGCGCCGCCGAACGCCCCTCCGGGGTGTCCACCCGGTGCCGGGCCACCGCCGAGGTCAGCGCGAACTCGAACAGCGGGACGGGGTTGTCGATCAGCTGCTTGACCGCCTCGTCACCCTGGGCCAGCCGCAGCTCACACGGGTCCATGCCGCCCGGGCTGATCGCGATGGAGGTCTTGGCGGCGAACTTCTGGTCGTCCTCGAAGGCACGCAGGGCGGCCTTCTGGCCGGCCGCGTCGCCGTCGAAGGTGAAGACGGTCTCGCCCCGGTACTGGGAGGTGTCCATCAGCAGCCGGCGGATGATCTTGATGTGGTCCTCGGCGAAGGCCGTGCCACAGGTGGCCACCGCCGAGGTGACCCCGGCCAGGTGGCAGGCCATCACGTCGGTGTAACCCTCGACCACCACCGCGCGGCCCGACTTGGCGATCTCCTTCTTCGCCAGGTCGATGCCGTACAGCACGTGGGACTTCTTGTAGATCGGCGTCTCGGGGGTGTTCAGGTACTTCGGACCGTTGTCGTCCTCGCGCAGTCGGCGGGCGCCGAAGCCGATCACCTCACCCGCGATGTCCCGGATCGGCCAGACCAGCCGGCCCCGGAAGCGGTCGATCAGGCCGCCGCGCTGGCCCTGCGAGGCCAGGCCGCCCTGGAGGATCTCCTTGTCGGTGAAGCCCTTGCCGCGCAGGTAGCGGACCAGGTGCTCCCACCCCGCGGGGGCGTAGCCGACGCCGAAGGTCTTCGCGGCCTCCTCGTCGAAACCGCGCTCGGCCAGGAAGCGGCGGCCGATCTCCGCCTCCGGCGAGGCCAGCTGCTCCTGGTAGTAGGCGGCCGCCACCTTGTGCGCCTCGACCAGCCGGGTGCGCTCGCCCTGCTGGTGGCGGGGGCTGTAGCCGCCCTCCTCGTAGCGCAGGGTGATGCCGGCCTGGGCGGCCATCCGCTCGACGGCCTCGGCGAAGGTGAAGTGCTCGATCTTCATCAGGAAGGCGATGGTGTCGCCGTTCTCCTGGCAGCCGAAGCAGTGGAAGACGCCCTTGGCGGGGTTCACGTAGAAGGAGGCGGACTTCTCGTCGTGGAAGGGGCAGACGCCCTTGTACTCGCCGCCGCCACCGTTGGTCAGCTGTACGTAGTCGCCGACCACCGCGTCGATCGGCAGTGCGCTGCGCACCGCCTGTACGTCTTCGTCCCTGATCCGCCCGGCCACCCCGGAAGTCTACTGGGGTGGCCGGGGTTTCCGGCCGCGCCGGGGAGGCGGGCCCGGTGGGCCGGGCCCGGCGGGATCCCGCCGGACGGGGCTCACGCCCAGGCGGCGCCGACCAGTCTGGCGTGCAGGGCCAGGGCCGAGGCGTCCGTCAGCGTGGCGATCTGGTCGATGACCGTGCGCAGGGCGGCGCGGTCGTCCTCGGCCTCCCGGTACATCGCGGCGAACACCGGGTCCAGCCCCTCGGGGGCGCGCTGGGTGAGGACGTACGCCAGCTCGGCGATCACGATCCGCTGGCGGGCCCGCAGCTGGGCCTGCTCGTCGCGCTGCATCACGTAGCGGACCGCGACCGCCTTGAGCACCGCGCACTCCAGCCGGACGTCCCGCGGCACCACCAGTTCGGCGGTGTAGCGGGTGAGCCGGCCGGGGCCGTAGCGGGCGCGGGTGGCCTGCTCGGCGGCCAGGCAGAAGCGGCCGATCAGCTGGCTGGTGAGGTCCTTGAGCCCGGCCCGGGCGCGCGCGGTGCCGTCGTAGGAGCGCGGCCACCACTCCTGGGCGAGCAGCCGGTCCAGGGCGTCGGACAGCTCCTGCGGCTCGGCGTCCCGGGCGTAGCGCTCGGCGACCTCGAAGAGCTCGGCGCGCTCGCTCGGGGCTCGTAGGGCGGCCGGGTCGATGTGGCCGGCCTGGAGGCCGTCCTCGACGTCGTGGGTGGAGTAGGCCACGTCGTCGGACCAGTCCATCACGGTGGCCTCGAAGCACTTGCGCCCGGCCGGGGAGCCGGCCCGCAGCCAGCGGAAGACCGGCAGGTCGTCGGCGTAGACGCCGTACTTGGGCGAGGCCGGGTCGGTGGGGTGGGCGCCCTTGGTCCACGGGTACTTGGTGGCGGCGTCGAGCGCGGCCCGGCTCAGGTTGAGGCCGACGCTGCGGCCCGGCCAGGGGGCGAGCCGGGCGGCGGGCTGGTCCTCCTCGGGCGCGAAGCGCTTGGGTTCGAGCCTGGTCAGGATGCGCAGCGACTGGGCGTTGCCCTCGAAGCCGCCGCAGGCCTCGGCGGCGTGGTCGAGGGCCTCCTCGCCGGTGTGGCCGAACGGCGGGTGGCCGATGTCGTGGGCCAGGCAGGCCGTCTCCACCAGGTCCGGGTCGCAGCCCAGGGCCGCACCCAACTCCCGCCCGACCTGAGCGCATTCCAGCGAGTGGGTGAGCCGGGTGCGCGGGAAGTCGCTGCGCATCGGGGCGACCACCTGGGTGGTGCCGGCCAGCCGCCGCAGCGCGGCCGAGTGCAGCACCCGGGCCCGGTCCCGCTGGAAGGCGGTGCGGCCGGGGCGTTTGTCGGGTTCGGGGACCCAGCGGGCCTCGGCGGCGTGGTCGTACGGGATCGGGTCGGCGAGGCGTTGCGTGGTGTCATCCATATGCGCCTCACCGTACGCCGCGCCCCCGACACGCGGGGTGTGCCGCGCACGAAGGGGCGGGGGCCGGGGCGTGAACGGCGCGCGGCGCGCGGGTGCCCGCCGGGCGGGGCCGGGCCGGGCGGCTCCGGCCCGGGGCTCAGCCCTTGACCACCTTGAGGACCACCCCGGCGGCCGCCTCCTGCCCCTGGGCGTTGGGGTGGATCGGCGTCATCCCCCGGCGCGGGAGCGGCGGCTCGACCCAGCGCCGGTCCTCCCCCGCGCACATGTCGTGCCCGGCCGAGGGCCCGGCGAGGTCCACGAACACCGCGCCGGCCGCCTCCGCGCGCCGCTTGAGCATGCCGTTGAGCTGCTGCTCCTTCTCCACCAGGAAGGCCAGGTCGGAGAGGGCCACGGTGTTGCCGAGCACCGGCAGGCAGCCCGCCGGGTCGGCCGGGAGCAGCCCCGGGTACCCGACCACGTAGACCTTGGCCTTCGGGGAGCGCTTCCCGATGTCCTGGAGCACCCGGCCGAGCCGGTCGCCGGCCGCGTCCACCTTGCGCTGGACCTCGTCGGTGCCGTTGCCGGCGGCGTAGTGGTCGCGGCAGGGCGACTTTCCGGACCGGTCGCCGCCGTCGGTGATCACGCCCTTGACGAGGTCCACCAGGTTCTCCTTGGCGCACTCCGTCACGACCTCCATGAAGCCGGCGTCGTTGCCGCCGATCCCCAGGGTGACCAGCCGGGTGTCCGCCGTCAGCGCGTCCAGCTGGGCCGGGTTGGTGCCGTCGGCGACCTTCTGCGGGGCGGTCAGGTCCCCGGTGCGGGCGCTGCTGCAGCTGACGTCCGTGAACTGCCCCGGGGCCAGCGAGAGCCCCTTCGCCACCAGCGAGGGGTAGTTGGCCCCGGAGCGGTAGCAGGCGCCGGGCGCGCCGATCTGCGGCGGGATGTTCATCCCGGCCGTGTACGAGTCGCCGAGCGCGACGTACGGGCCGGTGGGCGGCGGGGCCGGAGTCGGCGACGAGGTCGCGGCGCCCTGCGCGCGGTCGGGCACCGCACCCGCGAAGCCGCTCCCCCCACCGGCCGAGCCGCCTCCGCCACTGCAACCGGCGAGCAGCAGTGCGGCCAGTCCGGCGGTCAGGGCGAGCGTCGGGCGGGCGGTCGTCGGCATGGTCTTCCCCCGGGGATGCGAGTCACGGTCGGCTCCTGGCGGCGGCCCGTCCCCCGGGCACCTCACGGGCAACGAACGTCAAGGGCCCGATGACTCCCGGCCCGTCGCAACCGCCTCCGGACGGACCCGAACCGGCCCCGGGGCCGGCCCCGGGGGCGCCACCGCTCCCCCGCTACTCCGCGTCGCGCTCGTGCTCGGCCAGGAACTGCTCGAAGCGCCGCCCCAGTTCGTCCGCCGAGGGCAGGTCCACCGGCTCGGCCAGCAGGCTCTCCCGGCCCTCCGCGCCCGCCACCGCGTCGTACTGGCCCTCCATGCCGCGGATCGCCGAACGCAGCTCGCCGTCCCCCTGGGCCAGCTGCTCCTCGATGTCGGCGTAGACCTCGGGCACCCGCTCGCGCAGCCCGGTGCCGGGCAGCACCAGCCCGGTGGCGGACTGCGTCGCCTCCAGGACCAGCACGGCCGCGGCCGGGTAGGCGGAACGGGCCACGTAGTGCGGGACGTGCACGGCGAAGCCGAGGACGTCGTGCCCGGCCTCGGCCAGGCGGTACTCCACCAGCGCCTGGGCGCTGCCCGGGACCTGCGCCTGGTCGAACCACTGCGGGTAGCCCGGGGCGAGGTCCAGCCGGTTGCCGTGCGGTGTCAGGCCGACCGGGCGGGTGTGCGGCACGCCCATCGGGATGCCGTGGAAGTCGACCGAGAGCCGGACCTCGAAGCGCTCCACCAACTCGCGGACGGCGCGCGCGAAGCGCTCCCACTCGACGTCCGGCTCGGGGCCGGTGAGCAGCAGGAACGGCGCGCCGGCGGCGTCGTGGACGAGCTGGAGCAGGATCTCCGGCGGGTCGTAGGACGTCCAGCGGTCGTGGTCGAAGACCATCGGCGGGCGGCGGGCCCGGTAGTCCACCAGACGGTCGTGGTCGAAGCGGGCCACCACCTGCGGCGATCCCGTCTCCAGCAGGTGGGCGACCACCTGCCCGCCGGCCTCGCCGGCGTCCATGAAGCCCTCGTAGTGCTGGAGCAGCACCAGGCCGGCGCCGGTGTCGCGCAACTGCGCGTTGGCCGCGGCCACGGCGGCCACGCCCTGCTGATCCAGCTCGTACAGCGCCTGGAAGTCACGCACCGCGCACCCAACCCCGTTCTCTGCTCGTCCCGGTCGACCGGCTTCTCGTCCTGTGCAGCGTGCCGGGCGCCGCCGGAATTCCCGCTCCACCCGCCGTCCTGGCCCCGTCCCGCTCCGGCCCTGGTCGCGCACGGCGGACGGACCGGCGGACGGACCTGCGGGAACCGGCGGAGGACCCGCCCGAGGGCCGCTCGAGGACCGGTCCGGCGGCTCGCCGGAGGGCGTGTCCGACGGCCTCGGCCGACCACCGCGGACCATGATCGCACCCGGGGGCAGAGCCCCTGGTCACAGCCATGGTCACGCCCTCCGGAGGGACCCGTCCGGAGGGCCCGGAAACAGCCCGGGCGGCCATTCGCGTGCCGCGAAGTGACGCACCGCCTTCTGGCGGGTATCGTCCTCTCGCTGCCTCGCATCGTCGCGTCGTCGTCACGTCGTCCGTAACGCCGTCGACCACGTCCCGGTCCGGTGCTCGGCCAGTCACCCACGACGCATCTTGCCTTCACCTGGCCGCCTGCTTCCCTTCGCGCTCTCGTTTCCTCTTCGGCCATTTCGCGGACGCACACTGTCCCCCCGCACGTCCCGCCGGACCGGTCCGAGGACCCGTGTCCGTTCCGGCACCCCGCGCCGCCCGTTCCGGGCCGCCGCCCCCACCCCGTTCGACCGGACCTCCGGCGTGCGCGGGTACCCGGCCGGCGGACCCGGGCCCAGGCGTACCCACCCCAGCGCACCCCGTTCCGCACACCGGCGCGGGAGGCAACCCTCCGACCGATGAAGGACCAAGGTTCCGTGCCCGTACCTGTCATCCTCACCGGCCGCACCGTGCGGCTGGAGCCCCTTGCCGCGCACCATGCCGAGGCCATCGCCGAGGCCGGCGCCGAGGACCGTACGACCTACGCCTTCACGCCCGTCCCGCACGGCCTGGAAGCGGCCCGCGACTACGTCGCACGGGCGCTCGCCGACCAGGCCGCGGGCCGGTCGCTGCCGTTCGCCACCGTGAACCTCGCCGACGGCCGGGTCGTCGGCTCCACCCGGTTCCTGGAACTCGACTACTGGCAGGGCCCGCTGGTGTGGCCGCCCGTGCCCGGGGTCCCGTTCGGCGATCCGGCCACGGCCGTCCCCGACGCGGCCGAGATCGGCAACACCTGGCTCTCGCCGCGCGCCCAGGGCACCGGCATCAACACCGAGGCCAAGCTGCTGATGCTCCGCCACGCCTTCGAGACCTGGGGCGTGCAGCGGATCTCGATGCGCGCGGACGCCCGCAACCTGCGCTCGCGCGCCGCCATCGAGCGGCTCGGCGCGACGTCCGAGGGCGTCCGCCGGGCTCACTCGCGCGGGCTGGACGGGGTGGTGCGCTCCACCGCGTTCTACTCGATCCTCGACGACGAGTGGCCGGCCGTCCGGGACATCATCGAGCTGCGGATCGCCGCCGCCACCTCGCCGAGCGCTCCGGATCCGGCGATCAACCAGGAGTGCCTTAGACAGGGCGGCAGCGGCACCGGGCAGCTGATGATCACGGCCTGAGGCGGGCTCCCGGCCTCAGGGCCGCCGCAGGCCCAGGAGGGCCGGCAGGACCGAGTGGTCGTCCCAGGCCCGGTGGCGGCCGGGGTCCGCCTCGACCAGGGCCTCGGCCGGCCGCCAGCCGCCCCGCACCCGGGTCACCCGGACGCGGTAGATCTCCGCGCCGTCCGCAGCGCGGTGCAGGTGCAGGACGCCCTCGGAGACGACGGCGGTCCAGTGCCCGTCCGTGTCCCGGGCCCGCAGGCCGCGCCTGATCCGCTCCCAGTCGCCGTCCGACCAGCTCAGGGGCGGCACCGGGTGCGGGCGGGGCAGGCTCATCGGCTTCGGGTGCGGTTCGCCGGCCGCGCGGACGCCGCCCGGTTCGGGGAACGCCCAGGCGGGCAGCGGCTCGCAGGCGTCCAGCCAGGCGCGCGGGATGCCCGCGGTGCCGGTGTGCGCGGCGACCACTCCCCCGGTGATGGCGGCGACGGTGTCCATGTCGCCGCCGGCCGCGATCGCCTCCCGGACGGCGGCGCGGTAGTCGGCCTGGTGCCGGGCGGCGCACCACAGCGCGTACGGGACGGTGTCGGCCGCGGACGTCCGGCTGCCGTTGCCGAGCAGCCGCGCGGCGACCCGGAGGTCCGGCTGGCCGAGCAGCCCGCGGGCCTCCAGGAGGCCGTCCTTGACGGCCCCGTTCGGGGTGAGGCCGGCCACCGACTCCAGGAAGCGGTCCGGCGTCATCGGCCGGGTGCGCGACCGCGCGGCGTACGCGGCCGCCACCGCGACCGCGATCGCGCCGTCCACCGCCTGCGGATGGGTGTGGGTGATCAGGGCGGTGTCGGCGGCGGGGCGCACCACGGCCGCCGGGTCCTCGGCGTACGCGGCCCCGAGCGGGGCGACCCGCATCGCGGCGCCGTTGCCGTACGAGCCCTGGCCGTCGAAGAGTCCGGCGGCCAGCGCCTTGGCGTCGCCGCCCTCGCGGATCAGCCGGAGCAGCCGGTTGGCGGCCGGGCCGTAGCCGCGGTCGAAGTCGTGCCGCAGGGCGAAGGCGTAGGTGAGGTCGAAGGTGTCGACGGTGCCGCGCTCGCGCTGGGCGGCGTACACCGAGCAGGCCATCTCGGTGTCATCGGTCCACGGCCAGGGGCCGGGCGGTTCGGTGCGGGCGGCGAGATGGGCCCGGGCGGTCTCCGGGACGAAGAACTGGGCGCCGAGGGCGTCGCCGACGCAGAGGCCGAGGAGCGAGTCCAGCGCGGGGCCGGCATGGCCGGATGGAATGGTCATATGGCCTCCAGCAGAGCGGTTCGACCGGCGGCCCGTCAACACCCGTGGCCTTCGACCCCACCGACGGGGGATGTTTCGCATACCGCCGATCCCGGCGGGCAGGCACCCGGGTATGACCCGCGCGAACCCCCTCGACCCGGTCGCCCTGCTCGGCGCCGACCAGCAGCACATCGCCACCCGGGCGCAGCTGCGCCGGCTCGGCGTGCCCTCCGGCACCATCGCCCACCGGCTGCGGCCGGGCGGCCCCTGGCAGCAGGTGCTGCCCCGGGTGATCTGTCTCCAGAACGGACGGCTGACGTTCCACCAGAAGCTGCGGGCCGCACTGGCGTACGCGACACCGAAGGGGCGCGAGCCGCGGTCCGGTGAGGTGCTGCTGACCGGCTTCGCGGTGCTGGCCGAGGCCGGGCTGCCGAGCGCCGGGCACCCGGCCGACCTGAACGCCGTCGACGTGCTGATCCCCGGCCAACGACGGGTGGGGGACCATGAGTTCGTCCGGGTCCACCGGGCCTCCGGGGCGATGCCGGGCGGCTTCGAACGGGACGACGGGCTGTGGAGCGCCACCGTCGCCCGGGCGCTGGCCGACCTCGCGCCGAGGGCGACCGGACAGCGCAGGTTCCGGGCGCTGTGCGCGGAGGCCGTCCAGCGGCGGCACTGCGAACTCGGGGAACTGCTCGACCAGTTGCTGTCCCGGCCGGGCGCGCTCGGGCTGCCCCAGGTGGCCCTGGTGGTGGAGGACCTGACGGCCGGGGTGCGGTCGGTGGTGGAGGGCGAGGCCCGCGAACTGCTGGCGCACGCCGGCCTGCCGGAGCCGCTGTGGAACCCGGTGCTCTTCCTGGACGGCCGCTTCCTCGCCGTCCCGGACGCCTACTGGCCGCACGCCTGCGTGGCCCTGGAGATCGACTCCCGCGCCTGGCACCTGCGCCCCGCCGAGCACGAACGCGGCCTGGCCCGCGCCAACCGCCTCACCGCGGCCGGCCTCCCGGTGGTCCGCACCACCCCGGCCCAGCTCCGCCGCGACCCGTCCCCGGTGCTCCACGAACTGACCGCGCTGGTCACCACCGGCCCGCACGCCCCCCACCCGCGCATCACCTGGCGCCGGGCGCGGTGAGGCCCGGGTCACGTCGCCGAGCCGTGCCGGGCCCCGGCCTCCTCGGCGGCGGCCACCAGCCGGCGCAGCTCGGCGAGGTGGGCGGTGAGGGCGGCCCGCCCCTGGCCGGTGGCGGTGAGCCAGGTGCGGGGCCGCTTGCCGACGTACCCCTTCTTCACGGCGAGGTACCCGGCCTCTTCGAGGGCGGTCGCGGCCTTGCTGAGGACGGAGTCGGAGACCTCGCAGTGGTCCCGGACGGCGCCGAACTCGGCCTCCTGGCAAGCGCTCAGGAAGGCCAGCACGGTGAGGCGGGTCGGGTGCTGGAGCAGCGGGTCGAGGGCTGACGGCATCAGCCGGCCTCCCCGCCGCGCCGGACCCGGCGGTTCAGCCAGCCGGTCGCCGCCCAGAACGCGAGCCCGGCCGCGACCCCGGCGGTGGCGCTGATCCAGCGCGGGCCGCCCCCGGCCAGCCAGGCGAGCGCCATCCCCGCCACGCCCGCGCCGCACACCCCGAGGACCCCCACCGCGATGGCGCCGCCGATCCCGGAGGGCATGCCGCGCTGGACGATGCCGCCGCTGCGCATCGCCACCCGGGCGGCCATCCCGGACAGGATGCCGAAGGCGCTCCCGAGCACCCCGAGCAGCCAGAACTGCTTCGCCTCGATCGCCTGGCCGACGCCCAGCCCGTAGGCGGAGAAGGCCGCCGCGAAGAACACGCCGTACCAGTCGGGCAGCCGCCCGGGGCGCCGCGCGGCCTCCTGGGCGTGTTCGGCCAGGCGGAGCGCCTCGGCGGCGGGCAGGCCGGCGTGGGTGGAGTCGCTCATGGGATCCCCCTCGAAGTCGATGGTGATTCCACTATGGCATCTAGTTTCCATTCTGGAAAGTACTTTCCAGGGACCGGGCGACCGCGCCCGGAAGGCAGCGCCGGAGAAGGCAACGGCCCCCCGCCCCTGGGGAGGGGCGGGGGGCCGTGGACCGCGCGTCGGGGACCCGGGGGCCGGTTCAGCAGCGGGAGTCGATCTCCTGGAAGGTGGCGTAGTGGTCGGCGGACCAGTACTGCTCGCCGGAGCCCCCGGTGACCACGCGGCGGGTGCCGCGGTCGTTGGAGCCCGGGGTGACCACGGTGAACTCGTGGTAATAGCCGTCGGTCTTCTTGGGCAGGCGGCTCTCGCGGTTCTCGAAGACGATGCCGTCGCGGTTGTAGGGGTACGGCCCGCCCTTGGCGATCAGCGTGAGGGTCTCCACCGCCTGGCTGGGGAGCTTGGTGCGGCAGACGTCGGCCATCGAGGAGTCACTGGGGACCCAGGTGCCGGCCGGGGCGGGGGTGGCGGCGCCGCCGGCGGGCGGGGACGGCTTGGGAGCCGAGGGCTTGGGGGCCGAGGAACCCGTGGTGGCGGCCGCCGTGGCGCTCGCGGCGGCCTTGGGGTGGTCGCTCCCCTTGCCGGTGAGGAGGTATCCGACCCCGGCCACGAGTGCCAGGAGCAGCACGGCCACGACGACGAGCGGGTTCTTGCGGTTGGTCATGCGGTCAAGCTTGGCAGGCCGCCGGTCCCCGCCGGGCCAGCTACACACGTGGCCGCCGCCACACCGGCCGGCCGGGGCCGGGCCCGCCGGGCCGTGCGCAGACGTACGGCCGGGTGCGGGCGTACGGCTGGGCGCAGACGTACGGCCGGGCGGGGACGGACGCCGTTGTCCGTACCCGCCCGGCCGTCTCACGTACGCCGGTTCTCCTGCGCCGAGCTCCGGTGTACGCCCTCCCGACGGGAGGGGGAGCGGTCAGTCGTCCCGCGCTCGGAGGGGATGCCTACCCTCCTCAGCGCGAGTCGCTGCCCGCCGACTCGATGGCGGCGCGGCCTGCCTCCAGGCGCGCCACCGGGATCCGGAAGGGGGAGCAGGAGACGTAGTCCAGCCCCACCTCGTGGAAGAAGTGGACCGAGTCCGGGTCGCCGCCGTGCTCGCCGCAGACGCCGAGCTTGAGGTCGGGGCGGGTGGCCCGGCCGGCCTCGACGGCATGCTTGACCAGCGAGCCGACGCCGTCGCGGTCGATGGTCTCGAACGGGGAGACCCCGAAGATGCCCTTCTCCAGGTAGGCGGTGAAGAACGAGGCCTCCACGTCGTCCCGGGAGAAGCCCCAGACCGTCTGGGTCAGGTCGTTGGTGCCGAAGGAGAAGAACTCGGCGGCCTCGGCGATCTGCCCGGCGGTCACCGCGGCGCGCGGCAGCTCGATCATGGTGCCGAGCTTGATGTCCAGCGCCACACCGGTGGACCGGGCGACCTCGGCGAGCACCCGCTCGCACTCGTCGCGCACCAGCTCCAGCTCCTGGACGGTGCCGACCAGCGGGATCATCACCTCGGGGCGCGGGTCCGCGCCGGCCAGCTTGCGCTCGGCGGCGGCCTCGGCGATGGCCCGGACCTGCATGCCGAACAGGCCGGGGATGACCAGGCCGAGACGGACGCCGCGCAGGCCGAGCATCGGGTTCTGCTCGTGCAGCTTGTGCACCGCCTGGAGCAGCCGCAGGTCGTTCTCGTTCGGGTCCTTGCGGGCCTCGGCGAGGGCGACGCGCACCGACAGCTCGGTGATGTCCGGGAGGAACTCGTGCAGCGGCGGGTCCAGCAGGCGGACGGTGACCGGCAGGCCGTCCATCGCCTGGAAGAGCTCCAGGAAGTCGCCCTTCTGGAGCGGCAGCAGGGTGGAGAGGGCGAGCTCGCGGTCCTTGTCGTTGTCCGCCAGGATCAGGTGCTCGACCTCCTTGCGGCGCTCCTCGCCGAGGAACATGTGCTCGGTGCGGCACAGGCCGATGCCCTGGGCGCCGTAGCGGCGGGCGCGCGAGCCGTCCTCGGCGTTGTCGGCGTTGGCCCGCACGGCCAGCCGGCGGCGGCCGTCGGCGTGCGACATCAGCCGGTGCACGGCCTGGACCAGCCCGCCCTGGACGTCGGCGCCGGCGTGCAGGGTGCCCTCGAAGTACTCGACCACCGGGGACGGCAGGACGGGCACCTCGCCCAGGTAGACCTTGCCGGTGGCGCCGTCGATCGAGACGACGTCGCCCTCGTGGATCACCTGGCCGTCGGCGGTGGTGAAGCGGCGGGCCTTGGTGTCGACCTCCAGCTCCTCGGCGCCGCAGACACAGGTCTTGCCCATGCCGCGGGCGACCACGGCCGCGTGGGAGGTCTTGCCGCCGCGCGAGGTCAGGATGCCCTCGGCGGCGATCATGCCGTCCAGGTCGTCCGGGTTGGTCTCGCGGCGGACCAGGATGACCTTCTCGCCGGAGCGGGACCACTTGACGGCGGTGTACGAGTCGAAGACGACCTTGCCGATCGCGGCGCCCGGCGAGGCGGCCAGGCCCCAGGCGATCTGCTGCGACGCGGTGTTGGGGGCGAAGCGGGGGAACATCAGCTGCGACAGCTGGCCGCCGGTGACCCGCATCAGGGCCTCGTCCAGGTCGATCAGGCCCTGGTCGACCAGCTGGACGGCGATCCGGAAGGCGGCCGCGGCGGTGCGCTTGCCGACGCGGGTCTGGAGCATCCAGAGCTTGCCGCGCTCGATGGTGAACTCGATGTCGCACAGGTCGCGGTAGTGGTTCTCGAGCTTCTGCATGATCGCCATCAGCTCGTCGTACGACTTCTTGTCGAGCTTCTCCAGCTCGGACAGCTGCAGCGTGTTGCGGATGCCGGCGACGACGTCCTCGCCCTGGGCGTTGGACAGGTAGTCGCCGTAGACGCCCTGGGTGCCGGTGGAGGGGTCGCGGGTGAAGGCGACGCCGGTGCCGGAGTCCTCGCCGAGGTTGCCGAAGACCATGGTGCAGACGTTGACCGCGGTGCCCAGGTCGTTCGGGATGCGCTCCTGGCGGCGGTACAGCCGGGCGCGGTCGCCGTTCCAGGAGTGGAAGACGGCGTGGACGGCGAGGTCCATCTGCTCGCGCGGCTCCTGCGGGAAGGCCCGGCCGGTCTCCCGCTCGACGATGCCCTTGAACACCTCGACCAGACCCCGGAGGTCGGAGGCGTCCAGGTCCAGGTCGTTGGTGGTGCCCTTGGCGTGCTTGGCCTCGTCCAGGGCCTCCTCGAACAGCTCGCCGTCGACGCCCAGCACGGTCTTGCCGAACATCTGGACCAGGCGGCGGTAGGAGTCCCAGGCGAAGCGCTCGTTGCCGGACTGCGCGACGAGGCCGACCACCGAGGCGTCGGAGAGGCCGATGTTGAGGACGGTGTCCATCATGCCGGGCATGGAGAACTTCGCGCCGGAGCGCACCGAGACGAGGAGGGGGTTGTCGGCCTGGCCGAGCTTCTTGCCCATCTCCTGCTCGAGCGCGTCCAGGTGGGCGCTGATCTCCTCGTGCAGCGAGGCCGGCTCGGTGCCGGTCTCCAGGAAGACCTTGCAGGCCTCGGTGGTGATGGTGAACCCCGGGGGGACGGGGAGGCCCAGGTTGGTCATCTCGGCCAGGTTCGCGCCCTTGCCGCCAAGAAGATCCTTGAGGTCCTTGTTTCCTTCGGTGAAGGAGTAAACAAACTTCTGCTGGGACGGCACGGGTCGGTCTCCTCGTACGCGGTTGCCCTGACGCCGGAGAACATACCCATTTCGAAGGCTCTTCTCTGCCCTGAATAGGCCACCCGAGACTGGTACCGATCGGTAACCCACTAGATCGAATGCGCATAAAGGCGTTCACCTCTGTTGGTGAAATCGTCCGCCTGACGCTAGCCAGCATTCAACCCTTGAAGACAAGGCAACCCGAAGATCGCACGATCCGGACGCACGGTAGCGACCACGGGCCCACCGCGCCTCCCCGGCTTGATTTCCTGCAACCGGATCGCCCGTCACCGGCCGACCGACTTCGGGAAGCGATCCACAGTCGACCTGTCCACTTCGTCCACTGACCGGCCGCCGGCTCCGATCGCATGTGGCAAGCGTCACGAGGGCGTCTCATCGATCGAACGCGCACCGCCTCCGCCGATCGTCGCACAGCGTCCGGAGTCATGCCCGTCGAGTGACGTTCGAGCGCCAAAAAGGAGCCCTCTTGTCCAGGATGGACAAGAGGGCCCTGACCGAGTGGCCATCGGCCCGGAAGGGCCGTTTTCGCCACTACGTACAGATCATCCGCCGGAGGTGTCCGATTCGGCGTCAGCACCCGGTCGGGCACAGTCGTACGGATCGTCCAACCAGCCCTCCGGCAGGACCACCCGGTTGTTGCCGCTGGTCCGCCCGCGCGGACCGTCCGCACCGGCCGGCCAGGCCTGGGACTGCTCCACCTCGGAGAGGGTTTCGGCCAGTTCGGCCAACGAGGAGGAGCCGGCCAGCCGCACCCGCAGCTCGGAGCCGACCGAGAAGCCCTTGGTGTACCAGGCAACGTGCTTGCGGAAGTCGACCACACCGCGCGTCTCGTCCCCGATCCACTCGCCGAGCAGCTGCGCGTGGCGCACCATCGCCTTCGCCACGTAGCCGAAGTCGGGGCGGGCGTAGTCCACGTCGCCCTCGAAGATCGCGACCAGGTCCCTGAACAGCCACGGGCGGCCCAGGCAGCCGCGGCCCACCACCACGCCGTCGCAGCCGGTCTCCCGCATCATCCGCAGCGCGTCGTCGGCCGACCAGATGTCCCCGTTGCCCAGCACCGGGACGTGCGCCGGGACGGACTCGCGCAGCCGGGCGATCGCCGACCAGTCGGCCGTCCCGCCGTAGTGCTGGGCGGCGGTGCGTCCGTGCAGGGCGATCGCGGCCACGCCCTCCTCGGCGCCGATCCGCCCGGCGTCCAGGAAGGTGAGGTGGTCGTCGTCGATGCCCTTGCGCATCTTCATGGTCACCGGCAGGTCGCCCGCGTTGGCCACGGCCTCGCGCAGGATCTCGCGCAGCAGGTTGCGCTTGTACGGCAGCGCCGAGCCGCCGCCCTTGCGGGTGACCTTGGGGACGGGGCAGCCGAAGTTGAGGTCGATGTGGTCGGCCAGGCCCTCCTCGGAGATCATCCGGGCGGCCTTGCCGACGGTCACCGGGTCCACCCCGTACAGCTGGATCGAGCGCGGCTTCTCGCTCGGGTCGAACCTGATCAGCTGCATGGTCTTGGCATTGCGCTCGACCAGCGCCCGGGTGGTGATCATCTCCGAGACGTACAGGCCCTTGCCGCCGCTCTGCTCCCGGCACAGGGTGCGGAACGGCGCGTTGGTGATGCCGGCCATCGGCGCCAGCACGACGGGCGGCCACACCTGGATCGGGCCGATGTCGAGCGGCGCGAACTCGGTGTCGGACGCGGTGGGTGCGGGCGTGGCTGTCATGCGCGGCTGACCTCGGGTACAGGGGGACGGGACTCTCCATTGTCCCCCACCCGGGTGAGCGGCCGCCGCTGCCGGACCGGACGCTCCCGCTACGGCGCCGACGGCGGCCGCGCCGGCGCCGCGGTCCCGGCCGGCTCCGAAGTCCCGGCCGGCTCCGGGGCCCCGGCCGGCTCCGGCGGCGCGGTCGACGCGGAGGCGCCGATCGAGATCGAACCGGAGACGACCTCGGTGTGCACCCGGTTCGGGCTGGCGGGGTCCTGCAGCAGCGGTTCGATGTGGCCGTTGCCGCTGCCGATCTCACTGGAGAAGGCGTACCGGCTGTCCTTCGGCAGGGTCATCTCCACCGAACCGGAGACGGACGCGGCGTTCACCTCGCCCGGGGGCCTGGCGAAGTTCAGGTTCACCGTGCCCGAGACCATCCGTGCCGTCACCCGCTTGGCGCTCAGGTTGTCGCCCTGCACCAGCCCGGAGGTGGCGCGCACGGTCACGTCCCCGGAGGTGTCGGACAGCAGCAGCTGGCCGGAGGTCAGCTCCAACCGGACCGGACCGCTCAGCCCCTCCACCCGGACGGTGCCGGAGCCCACCGACCCGGTCACCTCGGTCGCGGCCGGCACCTCCAGCTCGATCTCGGCGCCGCAGCCGAAGTCCACGACCGGCAGGATCAGCCGGCAGTGCATGGAGACGTCGAGCACACCGTCGACGACGGTGGCGGACACCACCGGCTTGCGCAGCATCCAATCCAGGCGCTGGTGCACCACCACGTGCCTCTCCCGGCCGGCCCGCACCTTGACCGAGGCGTTGCCGGTCGACAACTGGACCCGGTGGATCTCGATGTCGTACGGATGGCTGCTGGTGGTGCGCTGCCGCACCCCCATCGACCAGGTCTGCAGTCCGGCGCCGATCATGACCAGGACGACCACGACCGTCCCGGTGACCCGCCAGGCCCTCACCCCCCACACGGCTACCCGACCTCCAGGAACCGCAGCACCGCCATCACCCGGCGGTGGTTGTCGTCGGCCGGCGGCAGGTCGAGCTTGGTGAAGATCGAGTTGATGTGCTTGGCCACCGCGCTGTCGCTGACCACCAGCGAGCCCGCGATGGCGCCGTTGGAGCGGCCCTCCGCCATCAGGGCGAGCACGTCGCGCTCGCGCGGGGTCAGCTTCTCCAGCGGGTCCCGGTGGCGGCGCACCAGCAGCTGGGCGACCACCTCCGGGTCCAGCGCGGTGCCGCCCTCGGCGACCCGCTGGAGCGCGTCCACGAAGTCGTCGACATTGGCCACCCGCTGCTTGAGCAGGTAGCCGACGCCACTGGTGTTGGTCGCCAGCAGGTCGGCGGCGTAGCGCTCCTCCACGAACTGGGAGAGCAGCAGGACGGCGGTGTCCGGCCACTGCCGGCGGATCACCATCGCCGCCTTCACCCCCTCGTCACTGAAGCCCGGGGGCATCCGGACGTCGGCGACCACCACCTTCGGGCGGTGCTCCTCGACGGCGGCCAGCAGTTCGGTGGCGTCCCCGACGGCGGCCACGACCTCGAATCCCACCGCCTCCAGGACCTTGACCAGGCCGGCCCTCAGCAGGACCGAGTCCTCGGCGATCACAGCGCGCACGGCAACTCCACGGTGATGGTGGTGGGGCCCCCGAGGGGGCTGAGAACGGACAGCGTGCCGTCGACCGAGGCGGCGCGCTTGCGCAGACCGGTGAGCCCGGTGCCGCGCGCCGGGTCGGCGCCGCCCACGCCGTCGTCGCTGATGACCAGGCGCAGCCGGCCGGCCGCCGTCCGCACCGAGAGGTCGACCCGGTTGGCCTTGGCGTGCTTGGCCACGTTGGTGAGCGCCTCGGAGACGGTGAAGTAGGCGACCGCCTCGACGGTCGGGGCGATCCGCTCGGCGAGGTCGACCGCCAGGCGCACCGGCAGCGGGGCCCGGGCCGCGATCCCGGACAGCGCCGCGTCCAGGCCGCGGTCCTCCAGAACGGCCGGGTGCAGGCCGCGGACCAGGTCGCGCAGCTCGTCGATGGCCGCCTGGGCCTCCTCGTGCGCGTCGACGATCACCCGCATCGCCTCGGGCGACACGTCCTTGAGGGTGCGCCGGGCCAGGCCCAGGTTCATCGCGAGGGAGGTGAGCCGCTGCTGGGCTCCGTCGTGCAGGTCGCGCTCGATCCGGCGGCGCTCCGCGTCCACCGCGTCGACCAGTCCGGCCCGGCTCTCGGCGATCTCCTCGACCCGCCGTTCCAGTGCCTCCGCCCGGTCCGGGCCGAGCAGCCACCGGGCCGCCCACACCTCCAGCCGGGCCAGCTGGGTGCCCGGCACGGACAGCACCGCCAGCAGCAGCACCCCGCCGACGGTGAACAGGACGTCCTGCCCGGCCAGGTCCGCGCGCAGCTCCGTCCCGGCGGGCAGCAGCCAGATCCAGGCGTACACGGTGGCCAGCACCAGGGCGGCGGCCCAGGCGTACAGCACCGCCAGCGCGCCCAGCGCCAACAGCGGGCCGACCGCCAGGTGGTAGAGCGCCTGACGCCAGGTCAGGCCCAGCAGCCAGGCCCGCAGCCCCACCGGCGGCCGCAGCGGCGGCACCTCCACCTCGCGCAGGGCGCGCAGCCGGCCGCGCTGGACGGCGGTCAGCGGGCGGACGCAGACCAGGACGGCGGCGAGCACCGGGAACAGCAGGTTCGGATCGGTGACGGCCAGCCAGACCGGGAGCGCCATGGGTATTCCGGAGGCCGTGAAGCGGACGTCCCGCCAGACCTCGGGCGACCACGGTGGGCGCCGGAGGCTCCTGACGAGCGCTCGGCGCAGCGTGGTGGAGGACATGCCGGACAGCGTAGGGCCCGGTGATCACGGGCCGCCATGAAGGGGGGTTCCGGGTGGGGGTGTATCTAGCTACACCCCCGATTCGGTGTGGGACACCACCGACAGGGAGGGGGGCCGGACGGGAGGCTTGACGGTATGACGAGCACCGCACCGCACTCCGCCACTCCGCCGCACGGGCGGCCCGGCCCCGGAGGTGTTTCCGGGGGGCACGGGGGTCTTCCCGGAACCACCTCCGGGGGTGCGCTCCGCCCCGAGGAGACGCCCGAGGAGACGCCCGAGCAGGAGGGGACGCTGCCGGCCGGGAGCGGCCCCTGGTCGGTCCGCAGTGCCGGGTCCGGCCGCGGCCGGGCCGCACTGGAGCTGTACCAGCACGGCGAGTTGACCGACGTCCTGGTCGCCGCCCGGCTCACCCCGCAGCTGCTGCGCGGGGCGCGGTACTTCCCCTCCGCCGGGCGCCGCCGGCACGTGCTCGCCTGGGGCCGGCTGGCGGCCGACGGCGCCGCGCCGTCCGTGGTCTTCACCGGACGGCGGGCACTGCGCCGGGTGCGGTCGACGGCCGAGGTCGTCCCGGTGGCCGGGCGGTTCTGGTTCGCCTGGGCCGAGGGGCCGTTCGACGCGGTGCGGGTCGAACACCCGGCGGGCGGCGCGGCCGAGCGGCTGCCGCTGGAGCGGGTGCGGGACCAGGGGGCGAAGAAGTGAGCATCACCGCCGTCCTCGCCGCCCGTCCCGCCGCCCGTCCCGCCACTCGCCCCGCCTCCGGGTACGCCCTGCCCGCGCGCTGCGCCAAGCTGCCGGCCATGGCGGCCGTCACCCTGCTGCCCTGGCTCGGGGTCCTCGCCGTCTGCCACGAGACGCCGTGGGTCGTGCTCGACCTCGTCGAGTTCGCCGCCCTGCTCACCCTGGACGCGCTGCTGCGCCGGCGCGACGCCGGGGCGCTGTGGGCGGGCGCGGCGGTGGCCCTGCTGCTCACCGGGGACGCGCTCGCCGACATCGCCTGCGCCGGACCGGGCACCGCGATGCTCGCGGCCCTGGTCATGGCCTGCTGCGTCGAACTGCCGCTCGCCGCGGTGTGCCTGCTGCTCGGGCGGGAAGCCGCTCTGCTCCGCTACTGAGCCCTGGCGGGCAGCCGGTCCATCAGCGCGCGGGTCTCGTCGTCCAGCGGGGTGTACGTGATCATCCGCGTTCCCAGCTGCGGGCTGAGCCAGAAGTTGGTGTACTCGCAGCGCAACAGCCCCACGCCCGGCACCTGGAAGCGCTTGACGCCGTTGCCCGGCCGCATCACGTCGTGCCGCTGCCAGAGCTCCGCGAAGTCCGGCGAGGCCCGGAGCAGACGGGCCACCAGCGCCTTCCGGGCCGGATCCGAGCTGTGGTCCGCCATCGCCGCGCGGAACCGGGCCACCACGTTGAGGCGCTCGGTGCGGTAGTCGACCAGCACCTCCCGGAAGCGCGAGGGCGTGAACGCCATCCACATCAGGTTCCGGTCCCCGGGGGCCAGTTCTTCGAGGTCGCCGACGAAGGCGGTGTACGGGGCGTTGTAGGCCAGCACGTCGTAGCGGGAGTTGAGCACCATGGCCGGGAACGGCGCCAGCCGGTCCACCAGCAGCCGCACGCTCGGCGTCACCGAGGGGCACTCCCTCACCCGTACCGGGTCGTCCGCGCCGGCCAGGGTGAACAGGTGCGAGCGCTCGCTCGGGTCCAGCAGCAGCGCCCGGGCCACCGCGTCCAGCACCTGGGTGGACACCTGGATGTCCCGCCCCTGCTCCAGCCACGTGTACCAGGTCACACCGACCGCGGCGAGCTGCGCGACCTCTTCCCGGCGCAGCCCCGGCGTCCGGCGGCGGCCGGTCATCGGCAGGCCCACCTGCTCGGGCGCGAGGCGCTCGCGGCGGCTGCGCAGGAACGCGGCCAGCTCGTGCCGGCGGGCGTCGGCGGGGGTGGCCGGGCGCTGTCCGGCGGTGTGCGCGGCGTCGGCCGGACGGGCTTGCGCGGCCGGGGTCATCAGGCTCATGCTCCCCAGCATGGGGCACGCCGCAGCCTGTTGCCAGGTACTTCCTATACCTGGATAAGCAGACTCTGGTACCAGGGTAGGAAGCGGCGGATCGTATGACCCGTGACTCGACAACTCGCCGTCGCCCAGGCCCCGGTCCGGACCGCCCCCGCAACCCCTCCCGACACCCCCGCCCCCGGCACCCCCGCCCTCGGCACCCCCGCCCTCGGCACCGCCGGGCTGGTCACCGTGCTGCTCGGCGCCTTCCTGCCGATGCTCGACTTCTTCATCGTCAACGTCGCCCTGCCCACCATCGACCACGACCTGGCCGCCGGGCCCGCCGTCCTCGAACTGGTCGCCGCCGGATACGGCATCGCCTTCGCCGTCCTGCTCGTCCTCGGCGGGCGCCTCGGCGACATCTTCGGCCGCCGCCGGCTCTTCGTCGTCGGCGCCGCCGCCTTCGCCCTCACCTCGCTGGCCTGCGGCCTCGCCCCCGGCGCGTGGTCCCTGGTCGCCGCCCGGGCCGCCCAGGGCGCCTCGGCCGCGCTGCTGATCCCGCAGGTGCTCGGCACCATCACCGCCGCCACCGAGGGCGCCCGGCGCGGGCGCGCGCTCAGCGTCTACGGCGCGGTCGGCGGGATCTCGGTGGTGATCGGCCAGGTGCTCGGCGGAATGCTGGTCGCCGCCGACCTGTTCGGCACCGGCTGGCGCTCGATCTTCCTGCTGAACGTGCCGTTCGCGCTGCTCGCCGTGGTGCTCGCGGTCCGCTACGTCCCGGAGAGCAGGGCCGCCCGGGCCGCCCGGGTCGACGTCCCCGGCACCGTCCTGCTCACCGCCGCGCTGGTCTCCCTGCTCATCCCGCTGATGGAGGGCCGCGCCGCCGGCTGGCCGCTCTGGTCCTGGGTGCTGCTGGCGCTGTTCCCCGCCTTCGCCGCCGCCTTCGCCGTCGTCGAGCGCCGGGCCGAGCGGCGCGGGGACACCCCGCTGGTGCCGCCGTCCCTGCTGCGCATCCCGGAGATGCGGCGCGGACTCGGCATCGCGCTCCCCTACTTCGCGGGCTTCGGCGGCTTCATGTTCGTCATCGCCGTCGCCCTCCAGCAGGGCCTGCGGCTCGGTCCGGTCGCGGCCGGCTGGGCGCTCGTCCCGATGGCGGTCGGCTACTTCTCCGCCTCACTGGCCGGCCCCCGGCTGATCGGCCGCTGGGGCAGCCGGGTGCTCAGCGCCGGCGCCGTCGTCCAGGCGACCGGCCTGGCCGCCCTCGCCGTGACCGTGCTGGCCGACTGGGCGCACTTCTCCCCGCTGCGGATGGCCCCGGGCGTCGCCCTCGCGGGCATCGGACAGGGCCTGATCGGCACCCCGCTGTTCCGGGTCGTCCTCGCCAAGGTGCCCGCCGCCCGGGCCGGCGTCGGCAGCGGCGTCCTCGCCACCGGCCAGCAGTCCAGCCTCGCCCTCGGCGTCGCCACCCTCGGCAGCCTCTACCTCTCGCTCTCCCCCAGCCTCGGCATGGACCGCGCGCTCGCCCTCTGCCTGGGCATCCAGCTCCTCGGCTCCTTCACCATCCTCTACCTGACCACCCGCCTCCCCCGCTCCATCGGCTGACCGCCGGGGGCTTCGGGCCCCGGCGGCGGCGACAGCGGTGAACGGCGAACGGCCTCGCGATCGGAACGTCCGGTCACGGGGCCGTCGGCGTTCCCACGGGGCTTCAGCCTCCGGGCCGGGTCGGGCTTCAGCCTCCGGACCGGTCAAGCCGGTCGAGCCAGTCGCCGACCAGGGCACGGACGGCGTCGGCGGTCTCGACCTGGGGGTTGTGGCCGACCCCGTCGAGGACGGTGGCGGCCATCCGGGGGTAGTGGTCGAGCAGGGCGAGCTGGTCGCGCCAGCCGACCAGGGCGTCCTGCCGGGTGGTGACCAGGAGGTGGGGGCCTCGGTGCCGCGGGGCGCGGTGCTCGGGCCAGTGCGGCAGCAGGAAGTCGGCTTCGAGTTCGGCGGCGGCCGCCTGGTCGTGGGCCTGCCGGCCGGGCCGGATGAACCGCTCGAAGCCCTCCCAACTCGCCTTCGTGTGACGGGCCATGACGTACCGGAAGACCTCGCTGTCGGCGGCCGGGAGGCCGGCGAGGAAGTCCTCGTCGCGCTCGACCACGGTCTCCTCGGGCAGCGCCCGGTCCGCACCCCAGCGCACCACCGGCACCAGCAGCGCCGAGCCCAGCACCTGCTCGCCGTACCGCGCGGTCACCGCCCGGGCCAGCTGGCCGCCGAAGGACTGCCCGACCACGGCGAACGGCCGCCCGCCCACACGGGCGTCGATCCACCCGAAGACGGCCTCGGCCAGCGCGCTCGCGGAGGTCGGGCCCGGCAGCCGGGGGCTGCCGCCGTGACCGGGGAGGTCGAGGTAGAGGCGCTGCCAGCCGGGGCGGTCGGCGAAGACGGGTTCGAGTGGGAGCAGGACGCGGTGGTCGACGGTGTAGCCGTGGATCAGGACGATCGGGGTGCCGTCGCCGAGGGCGGTGTGGTGGATCGCGGCGTCGGTCGTTCCGGTCGCGGTGGTCGCGTCGGCTGTGGCGGTCGCTTCGGTCGCGTCGGTTGTGGTGGTCGCTTCGGTCATGGCACCAGCGTCCGACCGTGACACCGGTGGCAAGGTCAAGTGGCGGAATCGGACAGCCGGGCCGGGCCCGGGCCGGACGGCCGGTCAGGCGAGGCTCTTGACCACGTCCAGGTACTCCCGGATGGCGTCCCGGTTGCGTGTCAGGCACTGGATCCGGCGGGTCATCCGGTCCGTCTCGCACTCCAGGGTGGCGAGCATCTCCGGTGTGGCGTCGGTGAAGTGGATCGTCCGCGGGGCGTCCAGGCAGGGCAGGATCTGCTTGATGATCCTGGTCGGCAGCCCCGCCTCCAGCAGCCCGCGGATCTGCAGGACCCGGTCCACGAGACGGTCGTCGTACGTGCGGTAGCCGTTCGCCTCGCGGCTCGCCGTGATCAGTCCCTGCTGCTCGTAGTAGCGCAGCAGGCGCGGGGTGGTGTCCGTCAGCCGGGAGAGTTCGCCGATGCGCATGTGTGACCACCCTCACTCCGGGTCGGTGCCGCCCCGACTGGACCCTGACACGGATGTCAACGATAGACCATCGCCTCCATGTCCACTTCCGAACTCCGCACTTCAGAAGGGTCGGTGGCCCCTGCGCCCCGGCCGCCCCGACTCCCCTGGCCCGCCCTGCTGGCCATGAGCACCGGCGGGTTCGTCACCGTCATGACCGAGGCCCTGCCCGCCGGAGTACTGCCCGCGATGAGCGCCGATCTCGGCGTCGGCCAGTCCGCCGCCGGGCAGTCCGTCACGCTCTACGCGGTCGGCTCCATCGCGGCCGCCATCCCGCTGACCGCCGTGACCGGACACCTGCCCCGCAAACCCCTGCTGGTGGTCGCCGTGGCCGGCTTCGCCGTGGCCAACGCGATCACCGCCGTCTCACCGAGCTATCCGCTCACCATGGCCGCCCGGTTCGCGGCGGGCCTGGTCGCCGGACTGCTCTGGGCACTGCTGGCCGGATACGCCCGGACCATCGTCGCGCCCGAGCAGCGCGGCCGGGCGATGGCCGTCGCCATGACCGGCTCGACGGTCGCCCTGTCGGTGGGCGTGCCCGCCGGCACCCTGCTCTCCGGCCTGGTCGGCTGGCGGTTCACCTTCGGGTTGATGAGCGTGGTCGCGGTGGCGCTGACCGGCTGGATGCTGCTCGTGCTGCCGCGACTGCCCGGACGGACCGACCGGGCCGGCACCCCCGTGCGGCAGGTGCTGCGGATGCCGGGCGTGGCCGTCGTCCTGGGCGTCACGGCGACCTTCGTGCTCGCCCACAACATCCTCTACACGTACGTCGCCGCACTGCTGGAGCCGCTGGGGCTCGACGGCCGCACGGACACCGTCCTGCTGGTCATCGGGCTGTCCTCGTTGGTGAGCATCTTCGGCACCGGCGTCCTGATCGACCGGTACCTGCGCCCCCTGACCATCGCCTCCTGCGTCCTCGTCGCGGTCGCGACCGTGCTCCTCGCCGCCGCCCTGCTCGGCTCGACCGGCTGGTTCGCCTACGCCGCCGCCGCGATCTGGGGCCTCGGCTTCGGCGGCGCCGCCACCCTCCTGCAGACCGCCGTCGCCGACGCGGGCGGCCCGGCCGGGGACATCGCCCAGTCGCTGCTGGTCACCTGCTGGAACCTCGGCATCGCGGCCGCCGGGCTGGCGGGCGGCCTGCTCCTGGACCACGCCGGACCGACCGCGCTGCCCTGGTCCGCCCTCGTCCTGCTGGCCGCCGCCCTGGCCATCACTCTCGGCGGGCGCCGGCACGGGTTCCCCGGGCGGCGGTGACCGCTCTTCCGGGTGGGGTCGGGGCCGATGCCGGAAAGCCCCCGCCGCACCGGTCAGCTCCGACAAGGCACGTGCGACTTCCGAACTCCCGTGAGATAAAGGTGGGACGCACTCGAACCGGGGGAAGGTGACGGCATGGGTCTCGTCATGGTGTTCCTGTTCGTACTCGTCGGCACGGTCGTCGGCGCCACGGCCTTCCTGGCGTTCCGGGAACGCGCCCGGCGGAGCCGGTTCGACGGCACCGAGGGGCTGCTGATCGAACAGCAGCGGACCGCCCAGGCCGCGCGCATGCGGGCGACGTACTCCAGCGTGTCCGTCCACCACGGGAACGGTGTGCTGGGCGACGAGGGGAACCACTACCGCTCCTGACCGCTCCTCACCGCTCGGCCCGTCCGGGCGGCCGGCTGCCCGGCCACCCGGTCCGCCCGGCTCGGCTACCCGGTCAGCGGCACAGGGCCGCGTCCACGACGTCCTCGACGTGCCGGGTGCCGCCCTCGCCGGCCGGGATGGTGGTCACCGCGATGTTCACGGCACGCCCGTCGTCGGTGGCCCCGCCCCGGGTCTCGTAGCCCGGGATGTCGCCGCCGTGCCCCCAGTAGACCCCGCCGCAGGACAGCGGCCGGCTGAAGATGCCCAGCCCGGAGGCCATCCCGGTGTCCCCGACCGGCACGGTGGTGCGCATCTGGGCGAGCTGGGCCGCGGGCAGCAGCCGGCCGCCCAGCAGGGCGGTGAAGAAGCGGTTGAGGTCCGAGTTGGTGGAGATCATCTGCCCGGCCGCCCAGCCCGCCGAGGGGTCCAGCTCCGTGAAGTCGGCCGGCTTCCCGGTGGCGGGGTCCACGTGGTAGCCGTGGGGGTGGGCCTCCCGGATCGTCCGGTCGCCCACGGCCGGGAAGTAGGTGTGCCGTAGCCCGAGGCTCCGGACGATCCGCCGGTCGATCTCCTCGGCGAGCGGCCGGCCGGTCACCCGCTGGACGATCAGGCCGGCCAGCACGTAATTGGTGCTGCTGTAGGCGAACTTCGTCCCGGGCGCGAACTCGGGCCGCCGGCCGAGGGCCATGTCCAGCAGCTCCCTGGGCTCGAAGTACCTTTCACGGATGGCGGCTTCGTCCACCTGCCCCTCGTAGTCGGGCAGGCCGCTGGTGTGCTGGAGGAGCTGGCGGACGGTGATGCCGCGCCCGTCGATGCCCGCGCCGCGGACCAGCCCGGGGAGGTAGGTGTCGACCGAGGCGTCGAGATCGATCTTCCCCTCCCCGACCAGCTGGAGCACGACGACGGCGGTGAAGGTCTTGGTGTTGCTGCCGATCCGCACCTGTCCGTCGACGGGGACCTTGGCGCCGGTGGCCAGGTCGCCGACTCCGGCCGTGTAGTCACGGGTCCGCCCCTGCCCGTCCCGGACGGCGGCGAGCGCGGCCGGCGCCCCGTCCTTCCGCACCAGCGCGTTCAGCCCCTGCTGCACGGCGTCCGGCGCGGAGGCGGACGCGGACGCCGGCCCGGCTGCGGACGCCACGGCCGACGGTGCCGACACCCCGGCGGCCGCGGCGGCCACGGCGGTCGAGAGCGTGAGGGCGAGTGCCATGTGGCGGATGCGCGAACGACGCACGAGTCAACTCCGGTGGAATCGTGGGGGGCAGGAAACCCCCTGGTCACGATCGCCAGTCTGGTCGGGCGAGGGGCGGCCGGCCTCCCCCGATCGAGGGAGCGTCCTCCCCTCCGGTGTCAGGGCCGTCCCGGGCCGCGCAGCGGCAGCGTCCGGCTGTAGACGACGCTCGTGGTGGTGCTGCCGAAGCCGGCCAGCTCGTCCACGAGGGTCTCCAGGTGTTCCATGGAGGTCGCCGCCACCTTCAGGGTGTAGCAGTCGTCGCCGGTGGTGCGCAGGCACTCCAGGATCTCCCGCCGCTCGGCGAGCAGCCGGCGCAGCGGCTCGTGCCGGTTGCCGGGATACTTCAGCCGGACGACGGCGAGCACCGGATAGCCGACCTTCGCCAGGTCCACCACCGCGCGGTAGCCGGTGATGACGCCCAGCGACTCCAGGTTCCGCACCCGTTCCGTGGTCGCCGACGGGCTGAGGTTCACCCGCCTCCCCAGTTCGCTGAGGGAGACCCGGGCCTCCCGCTGCAACTGCTCGATGATCGCCCAGTCGGTGTCGTCAAGATTCACGGCCATGGCGCGAATCTACCGGGAGATCCACGGCGGTGGGCCGTGAGGAACGGGAAGACTCCGTTCCGTCCGCCATGATCACGGGGATAGCCTCGGCACCATGCGACTTGGCGTCAACGTACCGAACTTCGGGCCGGGAACCGGTCCCGGCGTGCTGCGCGCACGGGCCCGGACCGCGCGGCGGGCCTGGCAGGACCTCACCACCGCGGCCGACCGGCGGAAGGAGGCAGCGGCGTGATCACCGAAGCCGACGAGGCCCTGCTGCGCCGCGCCATCGCCCTCGCCACCCGAGCGATCGCCCTGGGCGACGCCCCGTACGGTTCCCTGCTGGCCGGCCCCGACGGCGAGATCCTCGCCGAGGCCCACAACACCGTGCACCGCGACAACGACATCACGGCCCACCCCGAGCTGAAGCTCGCCCGCTGGGCCGCCCGCGAACTCGACCCGGACACGGCCGCCCGCACCACCCTCTACACCAGCTGCCAGCCGTGCGGCATGTGCGGCGGAGCCATCGTCCGATCCGGCATCGGCCGGGTCGTCCACGCGCTGTCGACGGAGCAACTCATCGAGCTCAACCCCGAGTCGGGCGCCTGGCCGACGGTTCCCGAGGAGGGGCCGGCCCTGCCCGGGGAAGCCCGCGCCCCGATCACGGCCTACTACCGGCGGAGCTGAACGCCGCCCCGGGAAAAACAGTTGGTCCGGCTCCACCGCGAGTCCGACAATCACGGGATGACCGACGACCGGAACGAATTCCACCGGCGCCGCGCGGCCCGGATGTCCTGCGAGCGCTTCCTCTCCGCCGACCGCATCCTCAGCGTCCGCGAACGCCTCGCCCAACTCGCCGCCCTGGACGGCCTGGACGTCTGCCCCGACTTCTACGGCAGCGACGGGCCGGTGCGACAGCTGGAGGAGCGGACCGCCGCCCTGCTCGGCAAGGAGGACGCGGTCTTCTTCCCCACCGGGACGATGGCCCAGCAGGTCGCCCTGCGCCACCACGCCGAGCGGACCGGCAACACGGCCGTCGCCCTGCACCCGCTCAGCCACCTCGAACGCCACGAGCGCCACGCGTACACCCAGCTCACCGGCCTGCGCGGACTCTGGCCCACCACCGGGCGGCGCCAGCCGACGCCCGAGGAACTCGGCGCGCTCGGCGAGCCGTTCGGCACCCTGACGGTCGAACTCCCGCTGCGCGACCCGGGCTATCTGCTCCCCACCTGGGACGAGCTGACGGCCCTCGTCGCCGCCGCCCGCGAGGCCGGTGCCCGGGTGCACTTCGACGGCGCCCGGCTCTGGAACACCACGGTCCACTTCGGCCGGCCGCTCGACGAGATCGCCGCCCTCGCCGACAGCGTCTACGTCTCCTACTACAAGGACCTCGGCGGCATCAACGGAGCCGCCCTCGCCGGCGACGCCGCCCTCGTCGCGAACGCCCGCACCTGGCGCCACCGCTACGGCGGCCGGCTCTTCCAGCAGTGGCCCGCCGCCCTCGCCGCCCTCCACGGCCTGGACACCGTCCTGCCCCGCCTGCCCGCGTACACCCGCCACGCCACGGCCACCCTCGCCCCCGCCCTGGCCGCCCTCCCCGGCGCCCGCCTGTACCCGGCCGCGCCACCCACCCACGAGTTCCAGCTCTGGCTGCCGCACCCGGCCGAGGCGCTGAACGCCGCCCACCTGGCCCTCGCGGAGGAGGAAGGCGTCTGGTTCGTCTCCCACTGGGAGGACGCCGCCCCCGGCCTCGCCGTGGCCGAGGTCAGCCTCACCGAGCCGGCCCAGGCGTGGACGGCGGCGGAGGTGCGCGAGGTCGGCCTGCGGTTCCTGGAGCTGGCCGCCAAGGGCTGATCCCGCGCGGCACCCCGGCCAGGGCTGCGCGGACCAGGTCGGCGACGTCGGGGACGTCGAGCCCGAGTCGTCATGGAAGTTGTCGATGACGCCCGCCTGGATCGAGTTTCCGCCGACCGTACTGCCGCTCAACTCGTCGCGGAAGCCGCTCCGTTCCATCCCCGCCCTCCCGAAGTACCGATCCGCGTGCGGAAATCCCAGGAGCCGGGTCACCGACACGAGGGCGATATGCCGCGAACGGTTAGCGGAGACGAGACCCTTCATGTCAGACTGACGATATGAGCGAGATGCACGTGGGGGAGCCGGCCGCCGTCCGCAGTCGCGAGGAGCTGGCCGCGATGATGGCCGACGGGGTGCGGCCGAAGTGGGTGATGTTCTGGGGGCACACCGAACGCAAGGGCGGCGGGACCAGGCAGGAGTGCCTGAGCCAGTGGTGGCCCGGCGGGTTCACCGTCGACGGGGTCACCTACCCGACCGCCGAGCACTGGATGATGGCCGGCAAGGCCCGGATGTTCGGCGACGAGGAGATCGTGCGGCAGGTGCTGGCCGCCCGGACGCCCGCCGAGGCGAAGAAACTGGGCCGGCTGGTCAAGGACTTCGACGGCGACACCTGGGAGGCCGGCCGCTTCGAGCTGGTGGTGGCGGGCAACGTCGCGAAGTTCGGCCAGGACGAGACGCTGCGCTCCTACCTGCTGGGCACCGGCGAGCGGGTGCTGGTCGAGGCCAGCCCACTGGACCGGATCTGGGGCATCGGGCTCGCCGCCGACGACATCCGCTCCCAACAGCCCACCGAGTGGCGCGGGTTGAACCTGCTCGGCTTCGCCCTGATGGAAGCGCGGGCGCGACTGGGCGCATGACCACGATCGCTCCGCTGCCGGACGGGCCGGCGGTGGACTCGGCCGCGGCCGCACGAGGCGACCCCCTCCGGAGCGCGACCGGCGCACTTCTCGCAACGGCCGCCGTCTGCGCGCTCCTTGACATCACCCGGACACGGTTGGTCGTGCACTCTTAACTCTCACGCCACATACTGACGCGAGGATGTCACGCAGTCAGGGTCCGGATGGACAGGTTGGGGTGATCATGCGCATGCGGCCGACGGCACAACCCTCAGGCCAGCAGCCGGAAGGCGAGCAGCAGGCCGCCGAACTCCGCGCGGAACTGGACGAGTTACTCCGCGCGAGCCGCTACGCGAGCCAACGTGAACGGCGCCTGGACGAAGCGATCCGGGCCACCCCGGGCCGCCAGCGCCCGGACGGGGATCTGCTGCGCCAGCTCGCCCAGGCCCGCACCCTCCGCGAGGGACTGGGCGCCCGCTGCCTCCAACTCAGCGACCAGCTGGAGGCGTTGGAGAGCGCCATCAGGAACGGGCAGCAGCCGCCACCACTCCCGCGGCAGGAAGCACCCCCGCAGCAGCGGCAAGCGCCCCCACAGCCACGGCAGGCACGGCAGCAGCACACCCCACCCCCGCCCGTCCGCCCCGACATCGGCGCCCTGACCGAACGGATCACCGCCCTCCACCGGGCCGGCGCCCTCGCCGAGGCCACCGGGATGATCGACACGGCCGCCGCCCGCCTCGCCCCCGCCGACGCCGCGCTGCTGGTCGGCATGCTGGCCAGGTACGGGCCGGCCGGCGCCTCCCTCCACCTGGCCCGCCGCGTCGCCCGGTCGGTGCCCGACCACTCCGTCGTCGTGCTCGCCGAACTGCGCGAACTGGGCCTGGTGGAGGAGGCGGCCGAGGTGTTCCACGCCTTCTGGGGCTACCCGGCCTCCGCCGTCCCGGGTCTGCTCTCCGCCCTGGAGCGGGCCGGGCTGACCGCCGACAGCGCGACCCTGCTCTGGGAGTGGGGCTCGGCGCCGATGCCCGAGCTGACCTCGCTCGCCGCCTGCCTCCAGCAGCACGGCCGCGCCGAGGACGTCCGGACCCTGCTGCGCCAGGCCGCCGGCCGTTCCACCGACGACATCGCCGCTCTCGCGGCCGGCCTGCCGCCCGCCCTCGCCACCCTCCTGCTGGGCGAGCTGGCGGTGCTGCGCCCGCCGGTCGAGGTCGTCCGGCTGGCCACCGCCCTGGACGGCGCCGGCAGCACCGAGCTGTACGGGCGGCTGCTGGCCGCGATGCTCGCCGACGAGGCGCGCCACCGCACCACCCTCGCCACCCTTCGCACCGCGGGACTCCCGACCCGCCCGCCCGCCGCCCCGCGCTCCCGCTGGGGCCGGAGGTAGCGCCCCCGCCCCAGCCCCGTAACCCCGTAACCCCGGAGCCCCGTAACCCCGGAGCCCCGGAGACGGCGAAGAGCCCCCGCCCGCCCCAGCGGGGCGGACGAGGGCTCTCCCCCGGGCGGGAACCCGCCCGGACAGACCTCAGGCAGCCGATCAGCAGCCGATCAGGCGCGCACCCAGGTACGCCTTGACCTGGTCCAGCGAGACGCGCTCCTGCGACATGGTGTCGCGGTCGCGAACGGTCACCGCGTTGTCCTCAAGGGTGTCGAAGTCGACCGTGACGCAGAACGGCGTGCCGATCTCGTCCTGGCGGCGGTAGCGCTTGCCGATCGCACCGGCGTCGTCGAACTCGACGTTCCACGCGGTGCGCAGGTCGGCGGCCAGGCCGCGGGCCTTCGGGGACAGGTCGGCGTTGCGCGACAGCGGCAGGACGGCGACCTTGACCGGGGCCAGGCGCGGGTCGAGCCGCATGCCGACGCGCTTCTCCATGACGCCCTTGGCGTTCGGCGCCTCGTCCTCGAAGTAGGCGTCGATCAGGAAGGCCAGCATGGCGCGGTTGAGGCCCGCCGCCGGCTCGATGACGTACGGGAAGTACCGCTCGCCGGACTCCTGGTCGAAGTACTTCAGGTCCTGGCCGGAGGCCTCGCTGTGCACCCGCAGGTCGTAGTCCGTGCGGTTGGCGACGCCCTCCAGCTCGGAGAACTCGGAGCCGCCGAAGTTGAAGCGGTACTCGATGTCCACGGTGCGCTTGGCGTAGTGGGAGAGCTTCTCCTTCGGGTGCTCGAAGAAGCGCATGTTCTCGGTGCGCAGGCCGAGGCCGACGTACCAGTCCCAGCGCTGCTGGAGCCAGTACTCGTGCCACTGCTCGTCCTCGCCCGGCTTGACGAAGAACTCCATCTCCATCTGCTCGAACTCGCGGGTCCGGAAGATGAAGTTGCCGGGGGTGATCTCGTTGCGGAAGCTCTTGCCGGTCTGGGCGATGCCGAACGGCGGCTTCTTGCGCGAAGTGGTCTGGACGGCCTTGAAGTTGGTGAAGATGCCCTGGGCGGTCTCCGGGCGCAGGAACGCCAGGCCGCTCGCCTCCTCGGTGACACCGAGGTGGGTCTTCAGCATGCCCGAGAAGTCCTTGGGCTCGGTGAACTGGCCCTTGGTGCCGCAGTCGGGGCAGTTCACGTCCTTGAGGCCGTTCGGCGGCGGGAAGCCGTGCTTGGCCTCGTACTTCTCCTCCAGGTGGTCGGCCCGGTGGCGCTTGTGGCAGGAGAGGCACTCGGTCAGCGGGTCGTTGAAGGTGGCGACGTGGCCGGAGGCCTCCCACACCTCGCGCGCGAGGATGACCGACGAGTCGAGTCCGACGACGTCCTCACGGGCCTGGACCATCGCGCGCCACCACTGGCGCTTGATGTTCTCCTTGAGCTCGACGCCCAGCGGCCCGTAGTCCCAGGCGGCACGCGTACCACCGTAGATCTCGCTGCAGGGGTAGACGAAGCCACGGCGCTTGCTCAGGCTGACGATCGTGTCGATCTTGTCGGCGGCCACAGTGCTCTCTTCAGTACGTACGGCACGGTCAGGGCACGGCTGGTTACGCGTACCCGAATACCTCAGGTTACCGGCCAGACGGGTACGTGATTCAAATCGGTATCGCCCGGCCGCCCCCACTCTCCGCCACCTGCCGTTCACCCATTCGAGTGAGTTGACAATCATTTCCATCTGAGATGAGAATGATTGTCATGATGATCGGACTGCCTCGACTCGGACTCACCCGCCGGACCCGTACCTCCATAGCCCTCGGCACCACCGCCCTCGCCGCCTCCCTCGTGCTCACGGCCTGCGGAGGCAGCAGCAGCGCCGACAGCGGCAGCGGCAAGCTGAAGGTCGTCGCGTCCTTCTACCCGATGGAGTTCCTGGCCCAGCAGATCGGCAAGGAGCACGTCGCGGTCACCGACCTCACGGCGGCCGGCGTCGAGCCGCACGACCTGGAACTCACCGCCAAGCAGGTCGGCACGATCCAGAAGGCCGACGCGATCATCTACCTCAAGGGCCTCCAGCCCACCGTCGACCAGGCCGTCGCCCAGTCGTCCAGCAAGCACAAGATCGACGCCACCGCCGCCGGCCCGCTGGTCGACCACCACCTCGACGAAGGCACCGACGACGCCGGAGCCGACGGACACAAGCACGAGGACCCGGCCGGCGACCCGCACATCTGGCTCGACCCGACCCGCTACGCGGCGATCGCCAACAGCGTCGGCGACGAGTTCTCCAAGGCCGACCCGGCCCACGCCGAGGACTACCGGAAGAACACCGACGAGCTGGTCACCAGGCTCACCGCGCTCGACCAGGAGTTCCGCACCGGGCTGAAGGACACCAGGACCAAGACCTTCGTCACCAGCCACGCCGCCTTCGGCTACCTCGCCGACCACTACGGCCTCACCCAGGTCGCCATCAACGGCGTCGACCCGGAGTCCGAGCCCACCCCGGCCCGCCTCGCCGCCGTGCAGAAGGCCGCCAAGGACAACGGCGTCACCACGGTCTTCTTCGAGACCCTGGTCAGCCCCAAGCTCGCCGACACCGTCGCCAAGGACCTCGGCCTCAAGACCGCCGTCCTGGACCCGCTGGAGGGCGTCAAGGACCCCGCCAAGGACGACTACCTGACCGTCATGCGGCAGAACCTGGCCAACCTCCGGGCCGCCCTCGGCGCCCCCGCCGCGGCCACCCCCGCCACGGCCGAAGCCACCACCGGCGCCGCGACCGACGCCGCCACCCCCGCCCCCGCGAACTGACGGGAACCCGCACCATGACCGACCCGATACCCCCGGCCGTCCGCCTCCGTGACGCCGTCGCCTCGCGCGGCGGCCGGCCGGTGCTGCGCGGCGTCGACCTCACCGTCCGTCCCGGCGAAGTGGTCGCCCTGCTGGGAGCCAACGGCTCCGGCAAGTCGACCACCGTCAAGGCCGTGATCGGCTCCGTCCCGCTGGAGCGGGGCACCCTGGAGCTGTTCGGCACCCCCTACGGCTCCTTCCGCGCCTGGCACCGCATCGGGTACGTCCCCCAGCGCACCACCGCCGCCTCCGGCGTCCCCGCCACGGTGCGCGAGGTGGTCTCCACCGGACGGCTGCCGCAGCACCGGCTGCTGCCCTTCCGCCGCAAGGACCGCGACGCGGTGGACCGCGCGCTGGCCGCCGTCGGCATGCTGGAACGGGCCGCGGACGGCGTGGCCGACCTCTCCGGCGGCCAGCAGCAGCGGGTGCTGATCGCCCGCGCGCTGGTCGGCTCCCCCGACCTGCTGATCATGGACGAGCCGATGGCCGGCGTGGACGCCACCAGCCAGCAGGTGCTCGCCGACACCCTGCGCGCCGAGGTCGCCCGCGGCGCCTCCGTCCTCCTCGTCCTGCACGAACTCGGACCGCTGGAACCGCTGATCGACCGCGCCGTGGTGCTGCGGGACGGCTGCGTCGCCCACGACGGCCCGCCCGTGCCCAACACCGGCCTGCACGCGCTGCCCGGCCACGACCACGTCCACCCGCACGCCGATCTGACCCCGCCGAGGCTGCTCGCATGACCGAGATGCTGTCCTACGACTTCATGCAGCGCGCCCTGCTCGCCGCCGTCCTGGTCGGGATCACCGCTCCGGCCGTCGGCATCTACCTGGTGCAGCGCCGCCAGGCCCTGATGGGCGACGGCATGGGCCACGTCGCGATGACCGGCGTCGGCCTCGGCTTCATCTTCCAGACCAGCCCGGTCTGGATGGCCGTCCTGGTCTGCGTGCTCGGCGCCGTCACCATGGAGCTGGTCCGCTCGCGCGGCAACCAGCGCGGCGACATCGCCCTCGCGATGCTCTTCTACGGCGGCATGGCCTGCGGCAAGCTGCTGGTCTCGATGTCCGCCCAGGCCGGGGCCGGCTCGCTGGAGAGCTACCTGTGGGGCTCGATCCTCACCGTCGCCCCCGCCGACCTGGT
Organism: Kitasatospora sp. NPDC056651; assembly: GCF_042792155.1. Classification (NCBI taxonomy): domain Bacteria; kingdom Bacillati; phylum Actinomycetota; class Actinomycetes; order Kitasatosporales; family Streptomycetaceae; genus Kitasatospora; species Kitasatospora sp. NPDC056651. Next base: position 37,790 of record NZ_JBHTWX010000077.1, read on the forward strand.
CACCATCGCGGTGCTCGGCGCCGTGGTCATCGCGGTCACGATCGGCCTGCGCCGCCAGCTCTTCGCGATCTGCCAGGACGAGGACTTCGCCCGGGTCACCGGCATTCCGGTGCGCACCCTCAACCTGCTGCTCGCGGTGATGGCCGCGGTCACCGTCACGGTCGCCATGCGGGTGGTCGGGCTGCTGCTGGTCAGCGCCCTGATGGTGGTCCCGGTGGTCGCCGCCCAGCAGCTCACCCGGTCCTTCGCCGCCACCCAGGCCGCCTCGATCGCCCTCGGCGTGATCGTCGCGCTGGCCGGGGTCACCGGCTCCTACCAGCTCGACGTGCCCTCCGGCCCGGCCATCGTGCTGCTCGCCATCGCGGTCTTCGCGGTGTTCAGCCTGCTCGCCGCACCGCTCGCCCGACGGCGCCACCGCGGCGCGGCCGAGCACGGCCCCAAGGTCTGCGACGTCGAACTGCCGGAACGGGCGGTCTCCGAACCGTCCGACACGACCACCCCTGAGCGGCGGGCCGGGCTGGCACAATGATGTGCGAGACGCCCACGACCCCAGGAGGACCCACGGTGACCACCGCAGGCCCGTCGCCGCGCGCCCGCTCGACCCGGCAGCGTGCCGCCGTCTCGGCGGCCCTGGACGAGATCGCGGACTTCCGCAGCGCACAGGAGCTCCACGACCTGCTCAAGCACCGCGGGGACTCCGTGGGTCTGACCACGGTCTACCGCACGCTCCAGTCGCTCGCGGACGCCGGTGAGGTGGACGTGCTGCGCACCGCCGACGGCGAGGCGGTCTACCGCCGGTGCAGCAGCGGGCACCACCACCACCTGGTGTGCCGGCACTGCGGCGCCACCGTCGAGGTGGAGGGCCCCGCGGTGGAGCGCTGGGCCAACTCGGTCGCCGCCGAGCACGGGTTCAGCGACATCGCGCACACCCTGGAGATCTTCGGGACCTGCGCGGAGTGCGCCAAGAAGATCTGAGTCCGACGACGAGGAGGACCCACCGGACGTTTCCCGGTGGGTCCTCCTCGTGGCGCCGTGCGCCGGTGCGGTCCTCGGCGGTACGGCCTCAGCGCGGCGACGGCAGCGGCGCGCCGGACGCGCCGACCTCGTTCGGGATCGCCCCGCCGAAGCGCCGGTCGCGCATCGCGTACTGCTCGCAGGCACGCCACAGGTCACGGCGGTCGAAGTCCGGCCAGAGCACGTCCTGGAACACGAACTCGGCGTAAGCGGACTGCCAGAGCAGGAAGTTGGAGGTGCGCTGCTCGCCGCTGGGGCGCAGGAACAGGTCCACGTCCGGCATGTCCGGGTGGTACATGTACTTGGCGAGGGTCTTCTCGGTGACCTTCTTCGGGTCCAGCTTCCCGAGCGCGACGTCCTGGGCGAGCGCCTGCGCCGCGTCGGCGAGTTCGGCCCGGCCGCCGTAGTTGACGCACATGTAGAGCGTGACGGCGTCGTTGTCCCTGGTCTGCTCCTCGGCGACCTGGAGCTCCTGGACGACGCTCTTCCACAGCTTGGGCATCCGGCCCGCCCAGCGGATGCGCACGCCCATCGCGTCCATCTCGTCGCGGCGGCGGCGGATGACGTCCCGGTTGAAGTTCATCAGGAACTTCACCTCGTCGGGCGAGCGCTTCCAGTTCTCGGTGGAGAACGCGTACAGCGAGATGTTCTTGACCCCGAGCTCGATGGCGCCCTTGAGGACGTCCAGCACCACGGACTCGCCGACCTTGTGGCCCTCGGTGCGGGGCAGGCCGCGTTCCTTGGCCCAACGGCCGTTGCCGTCCATCACGATGGCGACGTGCTCGGGCACCAGCTCACCGGGGATCTTCGGGGGCTCGGCGCCGCTGGGGTGCGGGGTGGGGGGGACGTACGTCCTCTGCTTGCCGCCGCCGAAGAGCCGTCGCGCTGCCATGTGCTCACTTCTCCACGTATCTCATCGAGCGGATGCCCCGCTCCAGGTGCCACTGCAGGTAGGCCGCGACCAGGCCGCTGCCCTCCCGCCAGTACCGCGGCTCGCAGGCGTCGGCCGTCTGCCAGTCCCCTGACAGCAGCGCCCCGAGCAGTACCAGTGTCTCAGGGGAGGGTACGGCACATCCGGGCACTCGGCAGTCGCCGCAGAGCACCCCGCCCGCGGGGAGGGAGAAGAAACGGTTCGGCCCGTCCAGACCGCATTTGGCGCAGTCGGTGAAGCTCGCGCCGTACCCGTTCACCGCGAGTGAGCGCAGCAGGAAGGCGTCCAGCACCAGGTGCGACTCGTGCAGCCCGGCCGCCAGCGTGCGCAGCGCGCCCACCAGCAGCAGGTACTGCTGGACGGCCGGCTCGCCCTCGTTCTCGGCGAACCGCTCGGCGGTCTCCAGCATCGCGGTACCGGCGGTGTACCGGCCGTAGTCGGTGACGATCGGGCCGCCGTACGGCGCGATGGTCTCCACCTGGGTGCAGAGCGGCAACCCGCGGCCGACCAGCTCACTCCCCCGGCTGAAGAACTGCACGTCCACGTGCGAGAACGGCTCCAGGCGGGCGCCGAACTTGGACTTGGTCTTCCGCACCCCGCGCGCGACCGCCCGCACCTTGCCGTGCTGGCGGGTCAACAGGGTGATGATCCGATCGGCCTCGCCGAGCTTCTGCGCCCGCAGCACGACGCCGTCGTCCCGGAAAAGACTCATGGGGACCATTCTCCCCCACCCTCCCGCCGGACAGCCGTGTTGCCCGCACCGGGGCCGTGGGGGGGGGACCACTGCGGTGCGGGTCACGGCGGGTCCGGGTGGGGAGGCCGGACCCGTTGTGGGGGAATCGGAGGTGGTCTGCGGATCTTCGGACGTACGGAACCGAGCGGGTGGGCCACTCGTCGGGCGGACCTACTTGTACGGCGTCCTGGTCGCCGCCTCCAGCAGCGCGCCGACCCGGGCCTGCGGCAGGTCCAGGCAGCACCCGACCGCGGCCAGCGCCTCGCGCTCCTGCGGCAGGTAGCGGCCGTCGGCCAGGGCGATCGCCGCGCCCTGCAGCAGCAGGCGCTCGCGGCCGGCGTGGGCCAGGTGCGGGGTGAGCGGTTCGAGCACCGCGTGCAGTTCCACGGCCAGGCCGCCGGACATCCCGTGGGCGTCGTAGAGCTCGCCGCCGAGCCCGGAGAGCGCGGCGAGCGCGGCCAGCACCTGGGCCTCGCCGCAGTCCTCGAACCCGGCCTCGCGCACCGTGGTGCAGGCCGCCTCGCGGGCCGCCCGGTGCGCGGTGCCGCCGGCCGCGAGCAGGGCCAGCGCGATGGTGTACTGGGCGTCCCGGAGCATCGAGCCGAGGCGCACGCTGGTGGGCTGCTCCAGGCTCTCCACGCCGTACCGGCCGTGGCAGCTGGTGCACTGGACGCTGCCGATCACCGGGCCGAGCGGGAGCACCGGGGTGCCCAGCAACCGCAGCCACCGCCGGCCGTGCTGCCGGCGGTAGTTGCGGTCCCCGCCACAGCCCGGGCAGAAGAAGTCACCGAGAACGTCAGTCCGCCATCTCGGGCGAACACCCCACAACCTGGTCACGGCGCCACTCCCCAGACATGGCAGGCGGCCTGCTCGACAATGGGCAGGTCACGCGACCGGACACCGAGCCGTCCCACCGACCCGGTTCTCCGGTGGGTCGATGTTGCCACGGTTACCGGCACGTGTCAGTACCTCGAACGGCTTCCGATTCGAAAAAATGTGGCGCAGGCCACAATCCCCCGCTGACGCGGCGAAGGGCCGCCCCGCGGGACGGCCCTTCGCATACCACCCGTTCGAATTAGCCGCGCTGTGAGCGGTTGACGGCGCTGATCATCGCCTTCAGCGAGGCCAGCACGGTGTTGCCGTCGATGCCGACGCCCCACAGCACCTTGCCGTCCACCGCGCACTCCACGTACGCGGCGGCCTGGGCGTCGCCGCCCTCGCTCAGCGCGTGCTCCGCGTAGTCCAGGACGCGTACGTCCACGCCGATCCGGGCCAGCGCGTCGGCGAAGGCCGAGACCGGGCCGTTGCCGGTACCGGCCAGGGTCATCGACGCGCCGTCGACCAGGGCCTCGGCGGTCAGCGCGTCCCGGCCGTCCTCGGTGGTCAGGGTGCGCGAACCGCTCAGCGAGATCCGGCCCCACGGGTTGTCGGTGGTCGGCAGGTACTCGTCCTCGAAGACCCGCCAGATCTCGGCCGGGCTGACCTCGCCGCCCTCGGCGTCGGTCTTGGCCTGGATGATCCGGGAGAACTCGATCTGCATCCGGCGCGGCAGGTCCAGCTTGTGGTCGTTCTTCAGCACGTACGCCACGCCGCCCTTGCCGGACTGGCTGTTGACCCGGATGACCGCCTCGTAGGTGCGGCCGACGTCCTTCGGGTCGATCGGCAGGTACGGCACGCCCCAGGTGTGCTCCGCCACCGGCACGCCCGCGGCCGCGGCGTCCGCCTCCAGGACGTCGAAGCCCTTCTTGATGGCGTCCTGGTGCGAGCCGGAGAAGGAGGTGTACACCAGGTCGCCGGCGTACGGGTGGCGCGGGTGCACCTCCATCTGGTTGCAGTACTCGGCGGTGCGGCGCACCTCGTCGATGTCGGAGAAGTCGATCTGCGGGTCGATGCCCTGCGAGAACAGGTTCATCCCCAGCGTCACCAGGTCGACGTTGCCGGTCCGCTCGCCCTGCCCGAACAGGCAGCCCTCGATCCGGTCCGCGCCCGCCATGTAGGACAGCTCGGCGGAGGCGACGGCGGTGCCCCGGTCGTTGTGCGGGTGCACCGACAGGCAGACGAACTCCCGGCGGGACAGGTTGCGCGACATCCACTCGAACTGGTCGGCCTGGACGTTCGGGGTGGCCCGCTCGACCGTGGCCGGCAGGTTCAGGATGATCTCGCGGCCCTCGCCCGGCTGCCAGACGTCCATGACCGCCTCGCAGACCTCCAGCGCGAAGTCCAGCTCGGTGTCGACGAAGATCTCCGGCGAGTACTGGTACCCGAAGACGGTGTCGTCGCCCAGCAGCTTGTCCGCGTACTCCATCACCAGCCGGGTGCCCTCGGTGGCGATCGCCTTGGTGGCCGCCCGGTCGTTGCGGAACACCACCCGGCGGAACAGCGGCGCGGTCGCGTTGTACAGGTGGACGGTCGCCCGCGGGGCGCCGACCAGCGACTCCACGGTCTTCTCGATCAGCTCCTCGCGGGCCTGGGTCAGCACCGAGATGGTGACGTCCTCGGGGATCGCCCCCTCCTCGATCAGCGACCGCACGAAGGCGTGGTCGGTGGCGCCGGAGGAGGGGAAGCCGACCTCGATCTCCTTGTAGCCCATCTTCACCAGCAGGTCGAACATCATCCGCTTGCGGGCCGGGGACATCGGGTCGATCAGCGCCTGGTTGCCGTCCCGCAGGTCGGTGGAGAGCCAGCGCGGCGCCTTGGTGATCACGTTGCCCGGCCAGGTGCGGTCCGGCAGGTCGACCGTGCCGAACGGCAGGTAGCGCCCGTACCGCATGCCGGAGGGCCGCTGGCGCACCGAGGCGGCGGTGATCGGGGTGGGGCGGTCGACGAACGGGCGGCCGGCGGGGGCGGACACGGCGGAGATCTGCTCGGTCATGGAGGTGACTCGGCTTCCTGTGATGCGTGGTGCGGGCGGGTCGGGGGTGGTCAACACCTGGTCAACACCGACTGGCCGGCCTCGGCTGCCACTCGCGATACACCGTCGGATCGTCGATCGCGCGCACAGCTCGTTCCCCGCGGCGAGGGTGCCGGCCCCAGTGGACTACAGGCCCTCGACGCGGCAGCTAAGAAGAAGCAGCCCGTTGCGCATGATGGCCCCAGCGTAACCCAGCCCCGCGCGCCCCCGAAGTGATCCGGGCTTCCGTTCCACTCCTTGAGACGACGGCCGGTCACGTCAAAGGTGGTGACAACCGGTCATCGAGGCCTCACCCTGGGCCACATGACTGCAGCCGTAGCGATCTGCACGATCGTCCCGCCGTACGTCCTGGACCGCCTCGCCGAGGCCGGTCACGAACCCGCCGTCCACTCCCTGGCCCTGGACGCCGCGCACCGCGCGGCCCGCCTCGCCCCGCCCCCGCCCGTCGCCGGCGCCCCCGGCCTCAACCGGGTGGTCTACGACAGCGGCCACGGCCAGCGACTGCCCGGCCGCACCGTGCGCACCGAGGGACAGCGCGCCTCCTCCGACGCCTCCGTCAACCACGCCTACGACGGCCTCGGCGCCACCTTCGCGCTCTACGCCGACGTCTTCGGCCGGCACTCGATCGACGACCGGAACCTGCGGCTGGACGCCAGCGTCCACTACGGCCGCAACTACGACAACGCCTTCTGGAACGGCCACCAGATGGTGTTCGGCGACGGCGACAACGTGGTGTTCGGCGACTTCACCGCCTGCGTCGACGTCATCGGCCACGAACTCACCCACGGCGTCACCCAGTTCACCGCCGGCCTGGACTACCAGGACCAGCCCGGCGCGCTCAACGAGTCGGTCTCCGACGTCTTCGGCTCGCTGGTCAAGCAGTACGCGCTGCACCAGGGCGCCGCCGACGCCGACTGGCTGATCGGCGCCGGACTGCTCGCCCCGCGCGTCCAGGGCGTGGCGCTGCGCTCGATGAAGGCGCCGGGCACCGCCTACGACGACCCGCAGCTGGGCAAGGACCCGCAGCCCGCGCACATGCGGGACTACGTGGACACCTCCCAGGACAACGGCGGGGTGCACATCAACTCCGGCATCCCCAACCACGCGTTCTACCTGCTGGCCACCGCGCTCGGCGGCTCGGCCTGGGAGCGCGCGGGGCGGATCTGGTACGACGCGCTGACCGGGGGCGCGCTGGCCGCCGACGCCGACTTCACCGCCTTCGCCCGGGCCACCGTGGCCGCCGCGAAGGCCCGCTTCCCCGACGACCGGTCGGTCGCGGACACCGTCACGGCCTCCTGGGCGCAGGTCGGGGTCAGCCCGGGGTGACGGGCCTCCCGACCGGCCTCCCGACCGGCTCCCGGGAGCTCCCGGGGCCCGGTCGGGAG